>JAYVWH010000959.1:0-2189 GCA_043786265.1 Kofleriaceae bacterium
TGTACGCCTCGCGCACGTGCGCGAGCGGCACCTCCCACTGGTCCTCCCAGATCACGGAGAGGAGCGGTGATGCGTTGCGACCGTCGCGATACGCCTCCATCAACGAGTGCCGGAATGCGCCCCACCGCCGCTCGATGACGAAGTGCTTGAGCGTGCCGAACACCATGATCAGCGCCGACACCGGGAGCCGCAGCTGGCCGTACGAGAACCAGTGGGTGAGCACTTCCTCGTGGCCGGTGATCCCGATCCCCAGGAGCGCGTGCCAGACATCGTGGGTCTGCCGGAACCGGCGCATCAGGTACGCCATGTCCGGATCGTCGACGTGACGGGTGGCCGCGGCCTGGTAGTCGGCCGTGATGCCGTTGCCGTCGAGGTGGCGGGCATAGGCGCCGCCGACGGTCTCTGGTGACAGCGTGCGCAGGTGATCGAAGTCGACCGTCTCGCTGGATAGCTCCGGCCGCTCTGTCATCAGGCGGCGGCCCTCGGGGGTGCGCGCGAAGGCTTCGATCAGCGCGCGGAACCGCGGACGCCCGGTGATCTCCTCGACGCGGTGGATCTCGTGCGTCTTCTTCGAATCGCCGAGCACCCGCACGATCGCCTGCCCGATCCGGTAACCGTCCTTGAGGAGCGCCTGCGCCTGCATGAGTGAACCGTACCCCGTCTCAGATTATCGAGGCAGCCCACGAATCCCTGATGTCGGTGGGACCTGATCGCGTGCAATTGCGCGGGGGTAGGACCGGGCATTCCGCTTGCTGTGCGCTAGGTCATGCGCCGATACGCCCCCCTTGCTTTGATGGTGACCGCCTGCAGTGTTGGGGAGGATTCCGGGTCCGCAGAGCTGTCGGCAGCCCTGTTGCCGATGCCGGATTGCGGCGCGGCCGCGGATTACATGAAGCACGTCGAGCTCACCGTGATGAACGAGCGGATCGACGAGATGATGGCGAGCTACGAAGCTGGCGGCAGCTGCTATCACAGCCAAGGCGAAGGCGATGCCTCGGGGGCCGGCGGTTCCGGTGGCGGCCAGCCGCCCGCGCCGACAACCGGCACTGGCACGAACAACCAGGTCAGCGGCGTCGACGAGGCCGACTTTATCAAGAACGACGGCCAGTACATCTATCTCGCGCAGAATGGCGTGCTGCGCATCGTCGATGCGTGGCCGGCGGATCAAACGCACACCGTGTCGACCACCAAGCTCGATGGAGAGCCGCGAAAGCTGTTCGTCGACGGCAACAAGGCGTTGGTCTACAGCGCGATGGGCGGCGGTTCGAACTATGGCGACCGCGAGTGCACGTATGGCTACGATTGCGACTTCAGCGGAGACGGATCGGCAACGCGCATCCTGGTGTTCGACATCACCGATCGCGCGGCACCCGTGCTCGAGCGGCAGGTCGACCTGGCTGGCTCACTGATCGCAGCGCGCCGCGTCGGTACCGCGGTCCACACGGTCGTGACCAAAGCCACGAACCCGTTTTCCGGTCTGCGCCTCGATTACAACATCGACGAGCAGGACGAGAATCTGTGCGGCTACGTCGGTAACAAGCCGCCGATCCTCCTCCGGATGCGCGCGCGTCGCGTCTACGACAGGCTGCGCGCCAGCAACACGAAGTTGATCAATGACTACACCGCCAACATGTTGCTGCCGTGGGTGACCGATAGCGCGGACAGCGCCACGGCCATCGGTCCGAGTTGCAGCGATCTGTACGCGAGCCCGATCGCCGACGGGACCGCGTACACCAGCATCGTGTCCCTCGACATCGTCCACCCCGGACCGGTCAAGGCAGCGACGATCATCTCGCGCGCAGGTGCGATCTACGCATCCGCGGATGCGCTCTACATGGCCGTCCCCCATTCCTGGCAGGGCACCGATCTGTCGACGGTGCACAAGTTCCGCATCTCCGACATCGCCGGCCAGACGAAGTACGTCGCGAGCGGCGCCGTCGACGGCCGCGCCTTGAACCAGTTCGCGATGGACGAGAAGGACGGATTCCTCCGCATCGCCACGACCGATGGTCATGTGCCGTCGCCCGACGTGGTGAGCTACATGACCGTGCTCGACGAGAACAACCACGGCGATCTCGTCAAGGTGGGCCAGGTCGGCGGCATCGCGCCGAGCGAGGACATCCGCTCGGTTCGCTTCGATGGCACGCGCGCCTTCATCGTCACGTTCAAGAAGACCGATCCATTGTTCG
>JAYVWH010000960.1:0-6454 GCA_043786265.1 Kofleriaceae bacterium
GCGGCTCGCGGCCGCCCTGCACCACCACAATATCGTCCAGGTGACGGATATTGGCGACGAAGGGGGACAGCCGTACTTCGCGATGGAGTACGTGCACGGCATCGACCTGCGCCGGCTGCTCACGCACCTTGCCAAGCGCGGCGAACAACTGCCGCTTCAGCACGTGGTGTCGATCATCGCGGCTGCAGCAGCAGCTCTGCATCACGCACACGAGCAACGCGGTGCTGACGGTGCCCCACTCGGGATCGTTCACCGTCAGGTGACGCCAGCGAACATCCTGATCGGGTTCGACGGCAACGTGAAGATCGTCGACTTCGGGATCGCGAAAGCCGCGATCAAACGAATTCAGACGGGTGTCGGCGTGCTCAAGGGCAGCGCTCCTTACATGGCGCCCGAGCAATGTGCGGGTCGTACGATCGATCGTCGCAGCGACGTGTTCGCGCTCGGCATCGTGCTCTACGAGCTCGCGACGGTGCGCCGGCTGTTCAAAGGCGCGAACGAGTTCTTGACCATGAGTGCCGTCGTCAACGCCGAGGTCCCGCGTCCGTCGCAGTATCGGCGCGACGTCCCGTCGGATCTCGAGGTCGTCATGCTCAAGGCACTCGCCCGCGATCCGATCGCGCGGTACCAGAATGCGTCGGACATGGCGAATGCGCTCGACAAGGTCGCGCGCTCGGTGGGCGTTGGCGCGTCGACGTCTGGCCTCGCGAACTACATGAAGTTGCAGTTCGGCGAACGCAAGGAGCCATGGCTCGAAGCCACGCCCGAGGTCGATCCGGAGCCCACCGAGATCGATTTCGATGGCGCAGCGAGCGGCCTCGCACCGCCATCGAGCGAGGCGCTCAAGAGTAATGCGATTCCGAAGGTGGTCGCAGCGACCAAGAGCTCGCCGATCGCGCAGGCGCGCACGATCGTGATCACCCCGCGTTCGAAGACCAACTCCGCTGCGCAGACGATGCCGATGGACAAGTCGTTCGCGGTGTCGACCATCGTCGACGCCGACCCGGAACCCGCGAGCTCTCGGATCTCGACAGATGTCGGTGAGGACCCCGATGATCCGTTGGCGCCACCGCCCGCCCCACCGCCCACCGTGCGGCTCGAGGTCCCATCACCGACCATGCCGCCGGCGCGCCCGACCCCCGTCCCGTCGACGCTGGCGCTCAGGATTCCGACACCGGTTCCGGACTCGGCTGCACAGCCACGAACGATCTCGCTCAACGTGGGTGCGCCCACGGGCTTTGCACCGCCGGCGCCCGCATCGCCCGCGCTCCAGCCTGCAGCCGCGGGACAAATGCGCACGGCGCTCGCGATGCCTCCGCCGCCACCGGAGATCGTCCAGCCGCGCCGGGCCGTGGTGCTCTCCGAGGCGACCGCGATCGTGGAACCGCTCGCGGTGGTCGTCGCGCGCGCAAACACGGTAACGCGCGGGAAGTCGCGCAAGGGGATGCTGATCGGCGGTGCCGCGGCCGTCGTCATCGCGATCATCCTCGCGATCGCGCTGTGGCCATCGGGCAAGCTCGAACCGTCCGCCGCGCCGGTGGCAGCCGCGGAGCCGAAAACGGTAGCCACGACCGAGCCAGCGAAGTCCGCGATGGACATGACCGCGCGCGACTACGAACAAGCACATTCCGATGCAGGTACGACCGTCGTCGAGGCCGATGCAGCCGTCGAGGTCGTCGTGGCGATCGAAGCAGATGCCGCGGTCGCGGAAGTCGCTGCAGATGCAGCCGTGGTCGCCGAGATCACGCCAGGAGAAGTCCCGTCCGTCGAGGACAAGCCCAAGGCCAAGCCTGCGACGACGCCGGCGAAGCGCACGGCGTCCAAGAAGATCACGACGACCAAGCGCACGCCGGTCGTGAAGAAGAAGTCCACGAAGAAGACGACAAAGCCCAAGTGGAATCCCGACGACCTGTTCCTGGGAGACTGATCATGCGCCACGCCACACTCGTACTCGCCCTGCTCGCGATCGCGCCGCTCACCGCGGAAGCCAAGCCCAAGGCCAAGGCCGGCGCAAAAGCCAAAGGCGGCGGCAAGCTGAAGAAGGTCTCGGGGAAGGCTGCAGCAAAGGTCCACACCGACAAGGCCGCGAAGGCGCACAAGGCCGGCAAGTTCGACGAGGCGCTCACCGAGCTGCGGGCGGCTTACGAGGCGGACCCGGAGCCCAAGCTTCTGTTCGCGATCGCACAGGTGCAAGCCAAGCTCGACCAGTGCCCCGATGCGATCGGCAACTACGAGAAGTTTCTCGCGGCCACGAAGGACAAGAAAAAGCAGGCAGTCGTCAAGCAGGCCATCGAGGCGTGCAACGTGAAGGTCGCCGCAGCCGCTCCGCTACCTCCGCCAAAGGAGCCGCCACCGCCGCCGGTGGTCGCGACCACCGAACCCACGCCCGCGCCCGTGGTCACCGAGCCGGCACCCAACCCGATCGACAGCCAGCCGATGCCGCCGCCCGTCGAGGATTCGCCGCTCGCGCCGATGCCGGTGTACGCACACGATGGTGGTGGCCGCGGCAAGCCCTGGTACAAGGACGTGATCGGTGACGCGCTCGTGCTGACCGGTGTCGCAGCGGGCGCGGTGTCGGTCGTCATGTACACCGGCGCACGAAGCACCCTCGACGATGCGGAAGCTGCCGGCACGATCGACGAGTACAACGACCTCGTCGACAAGGCTCACGACAAGCGCACCTACTCGCTCGTGCTCGCCGGTACCAGCGCGGTGCTGATCAGCGCTGGTCTGGTGCACTACAAGCTGCGCGACAAGGGTGAGGTCCGCGGCATCGCGGTCGCGCCCGTGCGTGGCGGGGGCGGTCTCATTACTTGGACAGGAGGCTTCTGATGCGTCATTTGATCGGTCTGTGCTGTGTGCTCGCGGCGTCTGGCTGTCTGCGCACGACCTCGTATCACTGCTCCGACGACACGTCGTGCGGTGCCGTCGGCGCATGCGAAGCGTCGGGTTTCTGCAGCATCGCCGATGGCATGTGCTCGAGCTGCCGTCGCTATGTCGAGGGTGCCGGGTCGATGTCCGGCACATGCACGAACGGTGGGCTCCCCGACATCGACGCCAACGACAGCGGCGGCACGACCGACACCCCGGTCACGACCGACACGATGATGACGGACACGCCGGTCGCGATGTGTCCCACCGGCTATGTCACGCTGACCGGCGGTAACGCCGGTCACATGTACAAGGTGTTGACCGCGAGCAAGACCTGGCCCAACCAGGAGGCGGACTGCCAGCTGACGACCGCACAGTCGCACCTTGCCATCCCCGATGATCTTGCCGAGCTCACAGCGCTCGACGGAGCCGCACCGGCGGGCCGCTACTGGATCGGCCTCACGGATGCGGTAACGGAGATGACGTTCGTCACCACGCTCGGCGTGAACGCGACCTACCTGCCGTGGGAGAGCGGAGCTCCCAACAACGGCGGTCCCGGCGAAGACTGCGTCGAGTCGGCGAATTCGGCTGCGCACGAGATCAACGACGAGCGCTGCACCAACACGAGCCAGCCGGCGGTGTGCGAGTGCGCGCCGTGACGCTTCAGTCTGTCAGCGCCAGCTTCGTGGTGTAAGCGCCGCTTCCGGCGCCGACCACGCCGCCGACGAGCAAGCCGAGCGGCCCAGCTACCAGTGTTCCGACCAACGCGCCGACGAGCGCGGATGGCACCGCCGCGGCGAGCGCCGCGAAGCTGACCGATTGTCCGGGTTCACGTTTCATTACCATCTCCTTCGCCACAAGAGGTCCAGACCGTTGACGCCACGGTTTCCTGCCATCGCCTCGAGAACGAGACGGCGGGCAATCCAGTATTCGAGCTGGCCTTCGCCGGTGTTCTCGTCGGGTCGCGCAGACAGATGCTGGCGATACGCGAGGAACAGCGTGTCGGTGATCCACGTCCCGACGGTGACGGCCTGGCTACTCGATGCGCTTGCCGCCTCGTAGCGCAGCACGTCGATGTCGACGGGGAGCGCCTTCTTGACTGCACCACCGAGCTTGGCGCTGATCAGCGAGGCGCCGGCACCAGCGACGCGTGCGCCGGCCGATGGCGCATCCTCGGGGCTGCCGCCAGGCTCGCCGCCGAGGAGGAAGCCGAGCAGCTCCGCTTGTGTGTACCGGCCCGGGTTACTCGACAACAACAACTCTGGCTTGCTCATGCGGCCGTGGACCTCGGTCACCGTCGTGACCTCCGGGAAGTCATGCGTGATGCGAACATCGAGCAGCGGATCGGGCGAACCGTCAAACTGGAGGTTGGCCTTGTCGACGTCGTAGCGGCGGCTGAACAGATCGAGCACGCCGCGCGTCATCGCAAGGTTGCCGATGATGCCAACCTCGGCGTTCGCACCCACGGTGACCTTGAGGTTGCCGCCGACGAGGCCGCGCGCATCGTCGGACTCGACGAACACATCGCGCACCTTGATCTTGACGGCGACGATCGGCGCGGACGGCTCGCGACGATTCGCGACCGGGCCCTCGACTTGGCTCGGCGTCTTGAAGTCGCCTGGGCCTTCGGGGTGGCTAAGGCCGCGCGGCACGTCGTTGCCCTTGTTCACCCCGTGATGAATCTTCTCGCCGCCGTACACGAGGTCTGGCGGCGCGCCGACGGGCGACAGCTTCGTGCCCTTCCCCTTCGGGATCTTGACCGTCGTGTGGCTGACCACCATGTCAGCGAGCCAGACGTTGTCGACGCGCGAGACGTCGGCGTCGACCTGAGCACTGATGATGGGCTCGGTCGTGCCGATCAGCTGGACCTTGCGCACCGTGAGCTTGAGCTTGCCGCTCCTGGGCGACGCACCATCGAGCGGTGCATTCGCGGTGAGCTTGAGGTCGCCATTGCCGAGCTTGCCGGAGACCGCGAGATCGAGCACGCGGTTCTTCACACCGAACTTGACGTCACCCTTGAACAGCGTACCGACCGCAGGAGCGATCGGAATCCGGCCGTTCGTGATGTGTAGGTTGCCGGCCAGGTCTGCCGTCCGCGGATCCGCGCCCTTGAGCTTGAAGCTCGCATCGAGCTGACCTCCCATGCCACCCGCGGGCCCTGGCATGAACGCGACCAGCGGCGCGATGTCGAGCTTCGTTGCTTCCAGCGACGCCGTGACCGCCGCGAGCTCGCTCGGCTTTCCGGTTGCACGGAGCGCGAGCTTACCGCCTCCGGTCTCGTCGCCATCGATCGCGACAGTTCCGGTCGCGCCATCCCAGTCGGCGTCGATCGTCAGCTGCTTGATGCCTTGAGCCGGGTGTGCCGCGTCGCTCGGGACGGTCACGTTGCGGCCGACGATGTTCGCCTTCACGGTTGGCGTATCGACGCTGCCGCCGACCTCGATCTTGCCGTCGAGCGTGCCGCCGCTGATCTGGCCGGTGCCGAGGACATTGAGCAGCGTCTTCGCGGGCACATGCTCGATGAGGGCAGTCACACTCAGCGGCGCGAGCTTCACCGACTGCGGGTCGGCACGTAGTTGCGCGAGCGTCACCGGAATCTTGCCGCTGAGCCGCAGCAACGTGACGTTCATCCCGCTCACAGAGGCGGTGAGTCGCGACGACCGGTCGTCCACGACAACGGAGAGGTTCGCGTTGACCGGCTGCGCGAGGACCCCGCCTCGGAGGTTGTAGAAGTTCACCGCGAGCCGCGCCGCCGACATGGCCTCGTCGACCTCGGCGCCGACTGCGAGCTCACCGCGCATGTCGCTCACGATGCCGAACCGCTCGAGCGTTCCCGGCTGGAACGCGAGACGTTCGGCGCGAACCATGCCGCCCCGGAACGCGTGCGCGCCGAGCTGGCGCCAAGCTGCGAGATCGAACAGCCGATCGGGCGTCTTGAAGCGCGCGTCGGCGAGGAACTTCGCGGCGCCATTGCGGGTGATGTCCTTGGCCGCGATCGCGGTATCGAGCGGCTGCAAGTGCGCGCTCACGGTGGCGCGCACCTCGCCGTTCCCGCCGTCGATGACCTGGAGGTCGGCCTGGATCGCACCGAGGTCCTTGGTCTGCCGCAGCTCCACGCCGCGTGCGCGGATCAGACCGCCGACCTTGCCGGTTGTCAGCTTGATCTCGCCCTCGACGTGACCCGCCATCGGCTGCATGCCGGCGAGCTTTGCAGCCTCCGCGAGGTCGACACCTTTGAGCGTCAGCTGTGCGGTACGGATCGCACCGCGCCCGAGCTTGGCCCAGGCGCGCGCGTCGGTAATGTCCTTGGGAGCATCGACGTCGAGAGCGATCGCTACGGATCCAGCCTTTTGTGTCTGCACCGCGGCATTCCCGATGACCTGCCCCGCCTTTGCCTCGAGCTTGACGCTCGCGTCCAACGTACCGGGCACCGCCGGGTTCAGCGTGATCGCGGTTGCCTTGGCGTCCACGAGTCCAGCGATCAAGCCCGCCGTACGCGTCACGTCGACGTGCGCGGAAACCTTGCCCTTGTAGTGCTTGCCGAGGCTGCCGAGCTCGATGCGTCCGTCGAGCTTCGCGGTCA
>JAYVWH010000961.1:0-2427 GCA_043786265.1 Kofleriaceae bacterium
CGAAGCCCGAGCTCAACCTCACCACCGCGATCGATGCGGTGTTCGAGCGGCTGCTGTCCGACATCGTCGGCGGGACCTACGCGGCCGGCTCTCGCCTGCCCGCGGAGCGCGAGCTGAGCCGTCAGCTCGGCGCGTCGAGGCCCACGCTGCGCGAAGCACTGCGTCGCCTCGGCGAGTGGAATCTCGTCGAGCCGCGCCGGGGATCAGGCGTGGTCGTGCGCCCATACCGCGACTGGTCGATCGAGGTCCTCGCGGCGTATTTGCGGTACGGCAAGCCCGAAGCGATGCAGCCCACGATCGGCCGTATCCTGCTCGACATGCTCGCGATCCGTCGCGCGCTCGTGCTCGAGGTCATCAAGCTGACCTCTGTGCGGATCCCCAAGGGCGGGACGTCCAACGCTCGCTCGGCGATGGCGCGTGCGTGGTCGCTGCGTGATACGCCCGCCTACGCTCGAGAAGACTTCGAGGTCATGCGGCAGATCACCGAGGCGGCTCGGTTCACGCCCGGCCTTTGGCTGCTCAACCGGATCTCGCAACTGTGGATCGACGCGGCCAGCGAGCTTCGGTTCGCAGTGCGCCCACCCGACGACTACGTCTCCGTTCACACCAAGTTCTTCGACCTGATCGAGGACGGCAAACCCGACGACGCGCACGCGCTGATGGCCGTGTATCTCGAGCGTCACGATGCGCTGATGTCCAAGGCGCTGGAGGTGCTGGGATGAGCGAATATATCCATCCGACAACGACTCGCCGTGTGCTGCTGTCACTCGTGCCGGTGATCTGCCCGCCGGAGGCTGGATCCCTTGCCGATGCGATCGTCAATCACATGGCACTCACCGTCGGGCAGATGCCGCCGCTGCTGCTCACCGCCCTGGGCGCCGGCTTCACGACCTACGATCTCGGTGCGCTGCCGCGGTTTCGCAAGCGCGCACACAAGCTCGACGCCGGTGCGGCCGACCGCTACTACGAGTCCTGGGTCCACGGCATCACCCCCGTGCACCGGCAGTTCGCCCAGATGTTGAACCAGCTGATGTCGCTGTCTTGCTACGAGCAGCCCGCGATGATGGAGCGGGTCGGCTACCGCGTCGGACCGTGGATCGAACAGGTCACGAAGAAGCGGCTTGCCCTGTTCAGCGATGACATCAAGAAGCAGGCCGATTCACTGCTCGCACCCGACCCGCTGCGTCCCGGGCGCAAGTCCAACAAGGAGGTCGCGTAGTCATGGTCGTCGCCCGCTCAGCCGTTCAGGAAGGCGCACGCCCGCGCGGCGTGTTCACTCGTCACGACATGCACGGCGACACCGTGATCGACTGTGATGTCGTGATCGTCGGATCTGGTGCTGGTGGCGCCCCCGTTGCGGCCGAGCTTGCTGAAGCCGGCTTCGATGTCGTTGTCCTCGAGGAGGGCAGCTACTACCAGACGCGCGACTTCACCGCGGACACGAGCGCGATGGTCCGCCAGCTCTATCGAGATGGCGGCGCGACGATCGCGATCGGAAATCCGCCGATCATGTTCCAGGAGGGGCGCGCGGTTGGCGGCTCGACCGTGATCAACGGCGGCATGTCGTGGCGTACGCCCGACGACATCCTCGCGCGCTGGCGCAACGAAGCCGGGCTTGACGTCACCCCCGAGAATCTGGAGCCGTATTTCGCGCGCGTCGAGAAGCGCATCCACGTCGCGCCAAACGATTCAGAGGCGATCGGCAATGAAAATCTGATCCTCAAGCGCGGCGCGGAGGTGATGGGCTGGAACTACATCCCGAACCTCCGCAACCAGGTCCATTGCATCGGCAGTAACCGGTGCGCGTTCGGTTGTCCGACCGGTGCCAAGCAGAGCGCGCTCGTCAGCTACATCCCCCGCGCATTGCACTTCGGTGCGCGCGTGTACGCCGACGTCAAGGTCGACCGCATGACCTTCCACGGCAAGCGCGCGACCGGCGTGCTCGGACGCGTCGTGTCGCCAGATGGAACCCGAAGCCATCGCGTCGTCGTGCGCGCCAAGCTCGTCGTGTCGTCGTGCGGTGCGATCCACACGCCTGCCCTGCTCACGCGCTCGGGACTCAAGTCGCGTTCGGGCCGCCTGGGGCAGAACCTCGGCCTGCACCCCAACGTGAAGATCATCGCGCTGTTCGACGAGGACGTCACGAGCTGGAAGGGTGTGCACCAGGCGTTTCAGGTGCGCGAGTTTGTCGAGCAAGGGCTCGGGTGCTTCGCTGCCGTCAACCTGCCGCCGAGCGTCACCGCGATGTCCCTTCCGCATAAGGGCCGCGCACTCGGCGAGGTGATGGACCGCTACAACAACATGGTCGTGGCGGGCCTGCTTGTCGAAGACACCACGAGCGGCAACGTCAAGACGATCAACGGTCGCCCCCAGGCGTTCTACCAGCTCGCCGACCGCGACATCGTGAGCATGCAGAAGGGGCTCGTG
>JAYVWH010000962.1:0-3405 GCA_043786265.1 Kofleriaceae bacterium
TCGCCGACGCTGACGTCACGCACCACCGGCTGGCTCCGCGACAGCTCGACAATCTCGGTCGGTGCGACGATGGCATTGCCGACGAGCGGCCCGGCCTCGGGCACACGCAGCGCGATCGCACGGCAACCAGGTGAGCGGAATAGGTAATCGCCGGGCGCCAGGCCCTTGAACGAGAGGCCACCGGCGAGCGGCTCGAGGCCTGCATCGACATGCCGCACCGGCACCCCGGCCCGCAGCTCGACGACCGATGCGCGCGCGATCACGTCCTCTGCGCGGCGATCGGGTGGCAGCGGCACGATCACCTCGCGGTTCGGCAACACGTGCAGCGTGTCGTCGGGAAGCACGCCATCGAACACCGGCCAGCTCTGGGTCATCTCGCCCAGCGCCACGGTGATCGTCGACACGCCGGTCAGCTCGCCGAGCTCGCAACGGCCGCGTGAATCGGTCGCCAGCTCGACGACGAGCTGCGTGTGCGCCCACCGATGCGTCAGCATCACGCTGAGCGGACGCTGCGCCCGCGGCTCGCCCGTCTTGCCGAGTGCCGAGAGCACCCAGCCCTGCGCGGTCTTCGCGAGGTAGAGCGCCTCTGTCGCGACGCCGCCGTGCATCGTCGCGATCTGCACGGTGGTCCCGGTAACCAGCTGTTCGTCGTGCTGTTCGCTGACGACGCGCACCTTGCCGCGGATCATCACCGTGATGCTCGCCGGCGATTCTCCAAGCGGAAACTCGAGAACGTTCGCGTCGTCGTCGGACAGGACGAGCGGGAATTGCTTCGTCGTCGACACGCCGTGGCGATCGGTCAGGGTCAAGTCCCACGTTGGCTGCTCGACGAGCGCGAGCGATGCGGGCACCCCGGCGACGGACAGCCGCAGGCGCGCGACCGCACGCGCGGTCCCGCCCTCGACCAGCGCCTGCCGATCGACATGGATATCGGCGCGCAGCGCATAGACCTCGCGCTGCAGCTCGATCGGGCGCACCGCCGCGATGTCACCGCACGCGATCAGCATCTGCTGGGTCCCTGTCGCCGTCGAGAATGGGACGACGAACGTGCCGTTTGCGTCGGGCGTATACTCGCGATCCCCGATCCACGCCCGCGCCTCGGGACGCGGCACGCCTGTCTCGTCGAGAACGGTCACGACGCTGCCCGCTGCGCCGACTCGCACGACGCTGCGCACGCGGCCCTTGTGTACGACCGCACGGCTCGACATGCCGTTGCCGATCAGATCGATCACGTACGTCCCCGCGCGCGCGCACATCGGCAGCTCGATGCGCCGGCGGACGCGCCGGATCGGCGGTTCGCTGAACGTCATCACCATCTCGTGGCTCGCCGCGAGACCGTCGAGGTCGAGGTCCGTATTTACCTCGCGTTTGAAGTGCTGGAAGTACGCGAGCGGATCGATGCGGAACACTTTGACCACGAGCTCGGGCACGTGCTTGATGTCGGCGTCGAGCACGATCGTGTCGTTCGTTCCGAATCGCGTCGGGTTGTGCGGTGACCACACGAGGTCGATGCGTTCGCGCAGCGCAGACGCGCGGCTCGGGCCAAGCGTGTGGGTCGCTTTGTCGGCATTGGCGCTCGCATAGAGCAGATGTGCGGTCGCGATCTCGGCGTCGAGCCAGCTGCGCTCTATCCACGCATCGTACTTCGCGGCCTCGGCCGGATCGCGGTGAATCAGATCGCGCACGAGCTCCTCGTCGCTACCTGCCGGCGGCAAGCCGGTTGACGCGCGGAGCTCGATGCCGAGCTGAGCGACATCTTGCGACCGCACATGCTCGGTCAGCTTGCGCGGGATATAGCTCGCGCTGCGAGGCAGCTGCAGATAGGCGAGCACGAGCTCGCGCGGCGGTGCTGCGTCGCGGCGGCGATACCCGTCGAGCACGTGCCACAGCACGTGGGCCTTGAGCGAGTTGCTCGTCGCGGGGAGCGCCGACACGAATGCCCACAGCTCGGCGGCATACGCAGCGCGCGCAGCGAGATCAGTGTCGAGGTCGACATGCGATGCGGGCCTCATGCGGCGAACCACGCCGTCGACCCAGCGCGCATCCCCACGCAGCTGCGGCAACCGCACGCCAAGCTGCTCGAGTTGTGGCCGCGTCAGCTCGTTGTGCGCCCGCAAGGAGCCAAACGTGCCGTGATCCTCGAGGTCCTTCAGGATGTGGTCGACCAGGCGCGCCTCGGGCGTGTGACCGAGCCGCCCCAGCATCGCTCTCCGTCGTGAAGTGTCGAAGCCCGTCGCCTGCTCCGAGCGTAGTAGCTCCTCGATGCCGTCGTCGGTGACCTGTGACAGATCGCCCGAGTACTGCACCGCTTGCTCGAGGAGCCGCGCGCCGTCGAACTGCTCGGGGGCAAGACGCGTCGGGCGCGTCGGATCCACCTCGTCCGCCGCGGCTTCGTGCCAATGCTGCACCCCGAAGTGATCGCGAACCTCGTCGGAGACCGTCGCAGGATCGATCCCGAGTCGATACAGAAGCTGGCGCACGCGCAGTCGCTCGAACCGCTCCGTCTGGCCGTGTCGTCCTGGCCATGCTTGGAGAATCGTCATGGCCTCGTCGAAGGCCGCGCGATGCTGTGCGTGCAGACACGCGTAGTAATCGTGGTCCTCGCTGCCCGGGAGCAGCTGCCGGAGGGCCGCGGCTCGATCGTCGGACAGAGCTAACGCTTCGAGGATTTCCAGGTCCATTCGCGAAATATATGGGTTAACTTCCGCGCCATGTCGCGGGCGGCCCTGATCCTTCTTCTTCTCGCGGGAGTGACCGCGACGGCGGACGCCAAGCCCCACAAGAAGCGGGCGAGGGCCTTCAAGAAGGAGAAGAAGGATAGCCGGGTCCCGACGAAGTCGACCAAGGCCAACATGCCGCGTGGCTTCATGTGGCCGCCCAGCAAGGGCATGGTCGCGATGGGCGAGGCGTGCCAGGCAAAGCTCGACGAGCTCGGCATCCAGGTCACCGCCGACAGGCAGGTCGGCCACGTCGTCACCCCGGTGGTTCCCGAGGCGACGATCAACGGCATCACCTTCACCGCGGTCTACAGCAAGCACCAGGTCTTCGACTGCCAGCTCGTCCTCGCCCTCGCGACCTTCGCGCCGCGCCTGGGTGAGCTCGGGGTCCGCGAGGTCAAGTACGGGAGCGCCTTCCGCTGGTCCAAGGTCCGCGTCGGCGGCAAGACGAAGAACATGCTGTCGCGCCACGCCCTTGGTATCGCGCTCGATATAGTGTCATTCGTCGACGACACCGGTCGCGAGGCCGTCGTCGGCAAGGACTACAAGACCGGCGATGAGCTGCTGTTCTCGATCGAGCGCGCCGTCAACGACAGCGGCCAGTTCCGCCTGCTGCTCACCCCGAAGAACGACCCGATTTCGCACAAGGATCACTTCCACCTCGAAGCGAACCCCGACTACACCGAAG
>JAYVWH010000963.1:0-6780 GCA_043786265.1 Kofleriaceae bacterium
GTTTGACGCCTGCGTCGATGCGTACACCCAGACCGGCGACGTCCGCGCGGCTCTTCGCGCGATCGCCACTGACCCGGGCTTCTGCGAGTAGGAGATGAACATGCGCAACCACCTCTACAGCACCCTGGTCGCCGCACTCGCGCTGAGCGTCGCAGCGTGTGCCGGCGAAATCACATCGACCGGCGACGATGACGGCAGCGGTAGCGGCAGCGACGAGCCCGTGACCTGCCAGGCCGCCCGCGCGTACACCGACATCGGCGGCACCGCACTCGGAGCGGACCGTCCGACGATCGAGCCCGGTACAGATCGCATTCGCATCAAGCCCTACGCCGCACTCGCCGCCGAGTACAAGGCCGCGCTCGGGCTCACCACCGCGTTCGACACGAGCGCGTTCGCGCCGACGTTCGGTAAGCCGCCGGCCCGCTGGTTCGCCGAGCCGCAGGCGAGCGCCAACACGATCTATGCGGCGTTCGCCCTCGCGTACGACGGCTGCACGCAGAAGATGGCTACCGACGGGCAGTACGCCGCCGCGCCGTCGCAGATGGCCGCTGAAGTCGTCTGTCACGACCTCGTGCGCCGCGCGTGGCATCGCGAGGCGACCGCCGCCGAGACGACTTCCTGCGTCGACTACGCAGTCAACCAGACCGTGACATCAGATCCGCCCCGCACTCGCTGGGCTTACACCTGCGCCGCTGTCCTCAGCGCGTCGGGCTTCCTCGCTTACTAGGAGACCGCCATGAGCAACGGACATTCTCGACGTGGATTCCTCAAGCGTCTCGCGATCGGTGCAGGTGCTCTCGGCGTTTCGCGCCTTCCCGGCATCAACCTCGTCGGCAACGCTCAGGCCGCCGGCGGAACCGAAGCGCCGGCCCTGTTCATCCTCAACCTCGTCGGCGGCTACAACGCGCTGTTCGGTAGCGCCAATTCATTCGTCGGCTCGAACGCGTTTGGTTGCACCTCGACCAACGTGCTCAAGGTGGGCGCGAGCGACCTCGTCGTCGACAAGCGGACACTGGGCTCGCTGTCGCCGACAACGCTGAACATGATGGCGTCCATTGGTGTCAATCACGGGATCACGTCGCACCCGACGGCGCGTATGGCGCACATGTTCGACGGCGACAACAGTCGCCTGATCAAGATGTCGAGCGAGCTCGGCGGAACCGCCGCGGTTCGCTGCGTGACGATGGGGAGTCTGATGCCGGTCGGCACGCACCGCGCTGTCGGCGACGTCTCGCTGCAGCAGGTGCGTGACCTGTCGACGACGATCGCTGTCCTCGGCGGTGCGACCGCTGCCAATGCCCCGGATCGCGCGATGGCCGCGAAGGGGATCGCCGCCGCCGCTGCAATGTCTAAGTCTGCGCTCGATGCAAACCCGTCGTCGGCCAAGTCGCTGATCGAGGGCTACCCAGCCGCGTCAGCGCAGCTCTCGGGCGCGACTGTCGCGTTCAACTACACTGAAATGGCGATGGGCTACGGTCTGACCGCAGGCGCCGGTGGTTACGCGACCGACGTGAAGAACACGACGATGCAGATCATGGGCGCCGAGCTCATGATCCGCGCGGGCGCGAACGTCGTGATCGCGAACCAGGGCGGCTGGGACAGTCACGCGGACAACGATGGCTCGGAAGTTCGCAACAAGCTCGTGGGTGACGGCACGATGGCCGCGCTCAAGGCCTTCACGGACCGCACGCTCGCGATGACAGATCGCAACGTCGTCACCGTGATCATCGGCGACTTCGCGCGCTCGCTGCCAGGTTCGAATCATCAGTCGAACCTGACGGCAACCGTGATCGGCAAGCACGTCAAGCTCGGCACCACGGGCCATACGGACTCCGACGTCGGCCTGCCGTCGGGCTCGCCAGGCATCCAGGGGCTGTGGGCATACCTCGCAGCAGTGCTGAAGGCTCCCACCCAGCCGTTCGGCACGAATCCACACAACCTCGTCGTCTGAGGTGCGATGATGAGGCCATGTACATTCGCCTAGGCTGCGTCGCCGCTGTGACCGTGGGTTGCTCCGCACCCGCCACGCAAACCATCTCCGGTCATATCGAGGCCGGCTTCCCGACCCCCGTGACCAGCGTGAAAGTCACGACGTCGACGGTTGATTCGTGGCACGGCGATGCCGAGGTCGTGAGCGCGCCGGTCTCGGCCGACGGTACGTTTCGCGTAGAGGTGCTCGCCCTCAACGGCCTGCGGCTTCACCTGATCGGCGATGGCCAGAGCAAGCTCGTGTTTCCGCGGCAGGCGGGGACCATCGACACCTCGTTCGCGATCCTTGGCGCGGGCGCAGACTTCGACCTCGGCGCGATCCGCTATGTCGGTGACGTGGCCACGACGACCATCGTCTTCCACCAAACAGGCACCGGCACCGGCACCGACACGGAGTGCGACGACGACGGTCACGATGCGAACGGCGCGATGTGCGTCGATGACGCCGACGACGACCACAACACGTGCCACCAGAAGGACAAGAAGGCCAAGAAGGCCAAGCACGGCCACGGTGATGGCGATGATGGGGTGCAGGAGGATGGGGAGCAGGACGGCGGGAATGACGACGGCGAGGGCGAGCACCAAGACGGCGAGGGCGAGCACGACGACGGCGACCATCAGGACGGCGAGCACAACGACGACGGTGATGGTCCGGACATGGGCGATGCCGTCGCCGAGCACAACTTCCCCGCGGACGGATGCTCGGACGACAAAGGCGACGACAACGAAGGCGACGACAACGAAGGCGACGACGGCGAAGACTAGCGCCCGCGGCTAGCGCGCCTTGCGGCAGTACCCGAACGTGCCGTCATCGGCGCGCACGTGTCCATGCCCATGCAGACCAGTGCGAGGATCCAGGTCCGCATCGCGCCACGATACATCAGCCAGGGGTAGAGTCCGCGTCGATGCTCCGAGCTCCGCGCAAGGCGCTGACAACCGTCATGGCCATCCTTCCCCTCGCTCTCACCACGTGCTGTCCACCTGCGCCGACCAAGGCCACGATCCCCGAACCGGGTCCCGGCAACGGCGGAGGTGGCAGCGGATCCGCCGCACCCGTCACGCAGGCGAGCGGTGACACGCTCGACACGCTGACCGAAGGCGGCAAGACGCACGGCTTCACGGCCGTCGCCGTCTACCTCGACGACGCGGACAAGCCGCTCGGCGCGCGCTTCAAGCACGACGCGACCGGCTTCACGTTCGACTACCTGCGCATCGAGACCGCGCCGCAGGGCTTCATCTGGGCGAACACGTTTCCGACTGGCGACATGGGCGAACCGCACACGCAGGAGCACCTGCTCCTCGGCAAGGGCGACGCCGGACGCAAGCTCGGCAGCTCCGAAGCGATGGCGCTCGCCGAGTCGAGCGCATTCACCGCGCAATGGCGCACCGCGTATCACTTCCACACAGTCGCCGGCCAGGACGTGTTCTGGCCCGTGATGGAGCACCACCTCGACGCACTGCTCAACCCCGATTACACCGACGAGGAGATCCGGCGCGAAGTGCGCAACTTCGGCGTCGACAAGGCCGATGACGGCAAGCTGCGTCTCGAGGAGAAGGGCACCGTCTACAACGAGATGGTGCGCACGTACGAGTCACCGCAGACGATTCTCTGGCGCAAGGCTGGTCATCTGACCTACGGCAAGACGCATCCGCTTGCGCTCGACTCCGGCGGGTTCCCCGAGGCGATCCGCGAGATGACGCCCAAAGACATCCGCGCGTTTCACGCCGCGACGTACCACCTCGCAAACATGGGCATGATCGGCGCGTTCCCGTCGTCGCTAGCGCTCGGGACGATCCTCGACGAGACCGGCAAGACCCTCGGGAAGCTCGCCGGCCGTACCGGCAAGGTCTACAGCGAGGACCAGCTGCCCAAGCCAGCGCCGGCAGCGAGCGGAACGATCCAGGTCGTCGATTACCCCTACGCGTCGGCGAGTAATCCGAGCCCGTGGATGTTCGCGTGGCCGCTCACGCGCAGTCTCGATGAGACCGAGCACACGCTGATGGCGATGTTTCTCGACACGCTCGCCGGTGACGAGAGCACCCCGCTCTACAAGAAGCTGATCGACCGCAACACGCGACAGTTACAGACCGGTGCGAGCTCGGTGTGGTCGTACACGACGACCGACCAGGGACAGCCGGTCTATATCGGCCTGTCGGGCGTGAGCACCTCGCTCGTGTTTACGGACGAGAACATGCAACTCGCGACGGACACCAAGGCTGTCGACGCAGTTCGCGCGCTGATCATGGCGGAGATGGGGCGCATCGCGAAGCTCCCCGACGGTGACCCGGAGCTCGTCGCGTTCGTCGACAAGGTGAAGAGCCGCGTGATCGACATGCGTCGCCGCTACAGCAAGTTCCTCGACACGCCGCCGGGCTTTGGTATTCGCGGCACGAGCGCGGGCTGGAACGATCACCTCGTCGAGCTCAGCCACACCAAGGGTTTCAAGAAGTCGCTAACGCTCCGTCCAGAGCTCGCCGCGATCGAGGCGATTCTTGCCGGCAAGACCAACCCGTTCCGCGACCGCCTCGCCACGTGGGGGCTGACCGCGACGCCGTTTGGCATCGCCGCGAATCCGAGCCCCGGTCTGCGCGAGAAGCTCGACGCGGAGCGCAAGGGCCGTATCGACGCCGAGCTCGCGCGCCTGCAGACGCAGTACGGCACGAAGGACGCGCAGTCGACCCTCGCGCGCTACGAGCAGGACTACGACGCCGAGACCAAGAAGCTCGAGAGCTCGCAGGCCGCGGTCGAGCTGCCGCCGCTCGTCGCATCGCCGCCGATGACGCTCGATGACGGCCTGATCTACAAGACCGACGCCGTCGCGAACGTGCCGAGCTTCGTCGCCACGTTCGACTCGATGGCGAGTGCACGCGTCGCGATGTCATTCGACGTGCGTGACATCGTGCATGCCGACGATCAGTTCCTGCTCGGCGCGCTGCCGACGCTGCTCGACGGCGCCGGTATCATCGACAATGGCAAGCCGATCGCGGCCGACGAGATGCGCGATCGCATGCGCAAGGAGATCCTCGGCACGTCGATCTATTACGGAGGTAACCCGCGCACCGGCCGGCTCGAGCTCACGTTCGCCGGATCGGGTAATGGGGCCGCGGAGACCAAGCTCGCGATCGGTTGGATGCGCAAGCAGATGCTTTCGCCCGACTGGCGCATCGAGAACTTGCCGCGTCTGCGAGACCTGATCGATCAGTCGGTCACGTCGCTGCGCCAGGCGATGCTCGGTGCTGAAGAAGGGTGGGTCGATGACCCGCGCGATGCGTGGAAGCGCCAGGGCGAGCCCGAGTACCTGCACACCAGCTCGTTCTTGACCCAGCTGCACGACCTCCACCGCCTGCGCTGGATGCTGCTCGATCCCAAGGATGCGAGCGTCACGATCGAAGTGGCGGGATTCCTTCGCGACCTTGCGGGTGCGAGCAAGCTGCCGCGCGCTGACCTCGTCGCGCTTGCAGCAGCGCTTTCGATGCCGGGGTTGCCAAAGCTGAAGAACGCCGCCGCGGCGAAGTGGGTGTCGACGTCCGAGAAGGTCGGCCGCGATGCGCGCACGCTGCTGTTCGAGGCCGGCAAGGATCTCGCCGCCTACCTGCCCGAGCTGCCGGATGGGTCGCTCGCGCGTGACTGGGCGTATCTGTGCAAGGAGATGGCGCACGACCTCGAGCTGGGCGCGCCGCAGGCACTCGCGAAGCTGGCGAGTGTTCGCACGGCGATCCTCGACGCGGCGCGGGCGCGCATCGTCCTGACCGGCTCGTCGGCGAACCAGACCGCGGTCGCCGCGGACCTCGACGCGCTCGTCAGAGCGATCCCACGTAACGACAGCAAGGCGGCCAAGATCCGTCAGGCGCCGAAGCACCCACTACTCGATCGTCTCGGCGAGCATGATCCAAAGGCCAAGCAGGCGCAGTTCGTAGGCCTGGTCGCGCCGTCGACGTCCAGTGGCGTGTTCCTCAACCAGGCGTCGAGCCCGTACTACACGGATACGGCCGATGCGCAGGTCATCGATTACCTCGCATCGAACCTCTACACCGGCCACGGCGCGCACTCGATCTTCATGAAGACGTGGGCCGCGGGCCTCGCGTACTCCAACGGCCTGCGCCCGCGTCTGTACGACGGCGTGCTCGCGTACTACGCGGAGCGCTGTCCGCTGCTGCCGCAGACACTTCGCTTCGTGATCGACGAGCTCAAGAAGGCCAAGCCCGATGCGTCGATCGCGCGCTACGCGGTCGCGACCGCCTTCGATTCGCGCATCGCAACGGGCTTTGAAGGTCGTGCGAGTGCGATGGCGTCGAACCTCGTCGACGGGCTGACGCCCGAGGTCGTGAAGGCGTTCCGCTCCAAGGTCCTCGAGCTGGCCAAGCGCGACGACCTCGCGCCGACGCTGTTCGGCCGCATGCACGACGTCTACGCGAAGGTCTTGCCGGGCTACGGCAAGCTCGACCCCGAGGGCACCTACTTCGTGATCGGCCCCGAAAAGCAGATGGCCGCCTATCAGGATTATCTGAAGGCGGCCGTGAGCAAGGCGACGCTACTGCATCGCTTGTATCCGCGGGACTTCTGGATTCCCGCGAAGCTCTAGTTGGTGAAGTACATCAGCAGCACGATCGCGAGCAGCGCCACCACGGGGGCGAACACGACCACGAGGGCGACCCGCTTGGAACCTTGATCGACGGCCATCCGGTTCAGCGATGGCGGTGGTCGCGGACGATCGGTCCGCCGCCGCCACGCGAGCCCGAATCGCCGCGCGACGGCGGGCTGTACGAGCCACCACCGGTCGTGCGCGCAGA
>JAYVWH010000964.1:0-15738 GCA_043786265.1 Kofleriaceae bacterium
AACGCGGCGAGCACCGAGCGGAACAGCAGCGCGTCGACCATCGACGCCTCGTCGACAACCAGCAGGTCCGCCTCGAGCGGATTCTCGCGGGTGCGCTGAAAGCCGCCCTCGTGCGGCTGGTACTCGAGCAAGCGATGGATCGTCGTCGCTTCTGCTGCGGTGGCCTCGCTCATGCGCTTGGCGGCGCGTCCCGTCGGCGCGGCCAGTGACACCTTCCGACTGCCGATCCGTGCAAGGTGCACGATCGCCTTCACGATCGTCGTCTTGCCGACTCCGGGACCACCGGTGATCACCACGCAGCGATCGCGCAGCGCGGCCGCGACGGCCTGGTGCTGCTGCTGCGCGAGCTCGAGACCCGTCACGCTCTGAAACGCGCCGATCGCGGCGTCGATATCGAGTGCGAACGTCCGCGCCGGCGACGCCGCGATCTCCGCGAGCAAAACGGCAGACTCGACCTCCGCCTTGTAGAGCTCGGGCAACGCACTGCACGCCCCGCGATTGCCGAGTACCTCGCGGACTACGAGCCCGCGCGCTTCGAGCACGCCGAGATGCGAGGGTAGCGTTTCCGCTGCCATCCCGAGCAAGTCGCCCGCGGCTTTCAACAGCTCCTCGTCGGGGAGGTGCAGGTGCCCGTCCTCGACGCTCGTCTCGAGCGCGTGAAGCAAGCCCGCTTGCAGCCGCTCCGGCGCATCGCGCGTCATGCCGAGCTTCTCCGCGATCGAATCCGCGGTGCGAAATCCAATGCCCCATACTTCGTGCGCGAGCCGATACGGGTTGGACCGCACGACATTGATCGCGTCCTTGCCGTACGTCTTCACGATCCGCGCCGCGGCCGCGATCGAGACGCCGTGCCCCTGTAAGAACACCATCACCTCCTGCACGTGCTTCTGCGCGGCGATCGCCTGCGCGAGCTTGCCCGCCTTCGCGGTCCCGATTCCGATGACTTCTGTCAGCCGCTGCGGCGCCTTGTCGATGATCTCGAGCGTGTCCTTCCCGAACTTCTCGACGATCCGCTTCGCGAGCGCCGGCCCGACGCCGTGGATCAATCCCGACCCGAGAAATTTCTCGATCCCGACCACCGTCTTTGGCGTGCGCGGGTGGGCGAAAGAAACCTTGAGCTGACGGCCATATTTCTTGTCGTCCACCCACTGCCCGACCACCGTGATCGGCATGCCCTCGGTGATCTCGACGAGCTTGCCGACGATCGTGATCGGCGCACCGCTATCGGGCTGAAACCGCGCGACCGTGTAGTACTCGTCGCCGCGGAACGTCACCCGTTCCAGCGTGCCGTCGAGACTGACGTCGGCCTCTGCCACCGGAGGATACTAACCCCAGAGTTCGGCTGTGTTGATCCTGCGTAGGCGTAAGCGTAGGCGTGCGTAGGCGTAGGCGTCTGACGATCCTGCACATCTTCCTGGATCGTTTCGCTTGGTTGCGTGCCGTCGTGCGAGTTCTCGTCGAGGCGTCGACGAAACGGCGGTGACCCATGCATCACCGGCGCCGACTGCTCGAAGTTTTACATCTGCAATATCGACATGGCTCGCTGCACGATCCCCGAGTCGCGCGCGGCGAGCCCGAATGGAACGTGCGACGCCGTATGTAGCGACGTGCCGATCTGTTTTTAGCGCGACGTCGATCGCGCCGCTTGCGGCTGGGTTCCGTCGACGTACTCGACCGCGTTAAGGCAGCTGAGGCTCTCGTACGCCATCAGCGAATCGCGATCGCTGAACACATCGGGACACTCGGCCTCGCAGCGCGAGCGATCCTCTTGGCGCGCGCCGACCTTGCACTCGACGTAGTGCGAGCACGCACCCGCGCACGTGCCGGTGAGCCGTGGGCCCTGGACGAGGTTACGCACGACACAGCTGGTGAGCAGCAGGATCACGAACGCAATCACGACGCCGCGGCTCACGTGCGCTCCCCGTGGCGGCCTGCACCGCCGGTGAAGCGCGTGGCTCCCTCGACAGCTTCGGCGAGAGCGCGCGATCCTAGCTCGAGCTCCTTTGCGAGCGCCGCGTCGAGCGACAGGTCGTGCTGCAGATACGCGCTCATCCGATCGGCGCGCAGCGCGGCCTGCGGCAGCGCACACAGCTGGTGAGCGAGCTCCTCGGCGGCGGGGCGCGCACCGCCCGGTGGAACGACGCGATTGACCAGGCCCATCGCGAGCGCCTCGTCGGCGGCAACGGCGCGGCCCGTGAGAATCAGATCGAGGGCGCGCGACAGGCCGATCAGGCGCGGCAGGCGGATCGTGCCACCGTCGATGAGCGGCACGCCGAAGCGACGGCAGAACACGCCGAGGATCGCGGTCGTCTCGGCGACGCGCAGGTCGCACCACAGTGCGAGCTCGAGGCCACCCGCGACGGCGTGGCCGGCGATCGCGGCGATCACTGGCTTGCCGAGCAGCATGCGCGACGGGCCCATCGGGCCGTCTCCATCGGGGGCGACACGATTCGGCGTCCCGGCGGCGAGGCCCTTGAGGTCGGCGCCGGCGCAAAACGTGCCGTGGTCGCCCCACAGCACCCCGACCTTCGCGGTGTCATCCGCGTCGAATGCGCGAAATGCGTCGGCGAGCGCCTCGGCGGTCGCACGGTCGACGGCGTTCCTGGCAGCGGGACGGTCGAGGATCACGGTCGTCACCGCCCCCGACCGTTCGACTCGGACCATTCGACGACTGTAGCATCGGAGGCATGAAGCGCATCGCGGTCCTGACCAGTGGTGGCGACGCTCCGGGCATGAATGCGGCGATTCGCGCCGTGACCCTGATCGGGCGTGCCGCAGGCGCCGATATCCTCGGAATCGAGCGGGGGTATCGCGGCCTACTCGAGGACGCGCTCGTGCCCCTGGGCCCCGCCGACGTGGGCGGCATCCTGCGCGAAGGCGGCACGATGCTTGGATCGGCGCGCTGCAAAGAGTTTCACTTGCGCGAGGTTCGCGACCGGGCGCGAGAGATTCTCAGCAAGCGCGAAGTCGATGGCCTCGTCGTGGTCGGCGGTAACGGCTCGCTGACCGGTGCCCTTCACCTCGCCAACCCGGAGGAGATCGGCGGCGGCCGTCCGCTCAAGATCATCGGCGTACCCGCCTCGATCGACAACGACCTCGCCTACACGGGGCTGTCGATCGGCGTCGACACAGCAATGAACACGATCGTCGAGGCGTGCGACAAGATCGCAGACACGGCGACGGCACACGACCGCACCTTCATCATCGAAGTGATGGGGCGCGATTGCGGCTACCTCGCGATGACGTCCGCGATCGCCGTTGGTGCAGACCTCGCGCTGTTTCCAGAAGCCGGCAAGACCGAGGAGAAGATCGTCGATCAGATCGTCGACACCGTGCTCTCGATCCGCAAGCGTCAGCAGAAGCGCGCGCGCCGCGTACTGATCATCAAGGCCGAGGGCGTATCGATGCCGGTCGAGCGCATCAAGACGGCGGTCGACGCGAAGCTGCGCGAGCGATTACCGGACGCGGAGCCAAGCTCGATCGAGACCCGGGTCACCGTGCTCGGACACGTGGTCCGCGGTGGCCGTCCGTCAGCCTTCGATCGTCTCCTCGGGAGTCGACTTGGCAATGTCGCCGTCCGCGCCCTGCTCGGGGGAATGACCCACAAGATGGCCGCCTGGATGTCTCCGGCCGAGGTCCCGCCATCGGCGGGCGCCCGTTCGCCGTTCGACCCCCACTGCTGGCTGGTCGACCTGGAAGCAGTTCTCGCCGAGACGGAAAATTTGATTGCTGGAAGAAGCCCGTTGGCACGCTGGCGCGCTGGCGCATTTGAAGAGATCGAGAACGCGCTGCTGCTTTAGTCCGATCAAAATGACTATAGTCGGGCGAGTGCCTACCGGACCCGAGTTGATACGGCTGTTCGACCGGGCGCCGATCGGGATGTACCGATCAGACGCAGACGGCCAGCTGCTCCTCGCAAACCCGGCTCTCGTCGCGATGCTCGGGTACGACACGGTCGCCGAGGTGCTCGCCCTCGATCTGGTGAGCGAGATCTACGCGGATCCTGCCGAGCGCGCGCCTGTCCTCGCCGCATACAAGGACACGGGGTTTGTCGAGGGCCGCCGCGTGCACTGGAAGGCGCGCACCGGTCGTGTGCTCACCGTTCAGCTGTTCGGGCACGTCGTCGAGACCGCGACCGGTCTCGTGTTCGACGCCACCGTGATCGATCTGACCGAGATCGACGCGCTCGAACGTGCGATGCGCGATCAACGCGAGGCCCACGAATTGACCGTGCGCATCCTCGATACGGTCGTACATCAGGTGCCCGCCCTGTACTGGATGACCGATCGCGATCTGCGCATCACCGGCAGCGGTGGCGCCGTCGAGAAGATCAGCGGCTGGCCCTCCCAGCGTTATGTCGGCACGCTGCTACCTGACATCCTCGCGGTCAACCCGACCTCCGCCAACACGATCGCCACGCACCACCGCGCCCTAGCCGGGGAGACCTGCTACGAGGAGACGGAGTTCCGCGGCAAGCAGCTCGCAAGCGTGATCGCGCCTTACCGCAATCACGCCGATGAGATCGTCGGCGTCCTCGGCACGAGCGTCGATGTCACGGAGCACCGCGTGCTCGAACGGCGCATGGTCGATGCGCAGCGAGCCGAGAGTCTCGGCGTCCTCGCCGGCGGCCTGGCCCACGACTTCAACAATCTACTCGTCGCCGTGCTCGGCAACGCCGACCTCGCGCTGCGCGACATCCACGTCGGCAAACCAGGACGCGACGCGCTCGAGAACATCCGCACCGCCGGTCTGCGCGCGGCCGAGCTCACCGACCAGCTGCTCGCGTATGCAGGTCGCGTCGGCGCTGGAACCGCGCGCGTCGAGCCCGGCCTCCTCGTGGAGGAGCTGCTGCGCATCATCGCACCGGCGATCCCTGAGAACATCAAGCTCACCGTCGACCTGCCCGCCGAGCTGGCCGTTCGCGGCGATCCCGGTCAGCTGCGCCAGGTGCTGCTCAACCTCATCAACAACGCACGCGATGCACTCACCTCGCGGGGCGGAGAAGTCACCGTGCGCGCCGAGACGCTTCACCTCGAGGGCGCGCCGCACGTCGACGACATTCTCACCGCACCGGCCGGCACGTACGTGCTGATCGAGATCAGCGATAACGGTCCCGGCATGGACGTCGAGACTCGCCGTCACGTGTTCGAACCGTTCTTCACAACGAAGCAGAATGGTCACGGCCTCGGCCTCGCGGCGGTGCTTGGCATCGTGCGTGCGCACGGCGGCGGCATTCGTTTGATCTCTGCATCCGAGCAGGGCGCACGATTCCAGGTGCTGTGGCCCGCGGCCGTCACCGCGCCGATCCGCGCGGTCAACACCGTCCAGGCCTCCCGCACCGTCCTCGTGATCGATGACGAAGAGCTGGTCCGCGACATCGTCGCCCGCATGGTGGAAGACCTCGGTTATGCCGCGGTCACCGCTGCAGACGGCAAGGCCGGTCTCGCGTTGGTCGATTCACAGGCGGTCGATGCGGTGCTCGTCGACCTGTCGATGCCGCTGATGTCGGGCGCCGATGTCGTCGCCGCCCTGCGCCTACGGCGCCCGAATTTGCCCCTGATCCTGTGCTCCGGTTACGACCGCGACGGCCGCGGCCCGGTCCAGGCCGACGCCTTCCTGCCCAAGCCCTTCCGCATCGATGCGCTGGAGCGCACCCTCGCGAAACTACTGCCGTTACGAAGTGTGTAGCCCCCTTCGCCCGCGGCCCAGGATGCGTATGCTGTCCTCGTGTCCGCAGTAGTGAAACGTTGGATCCCGCGCATCATCACGCTAGCGATCGTCGCGGGCGCTGCCGCAGCGCTCTGGATCAAGAAGCCGTGGGCCAAGGGCGAGACGCCGATCACCTTCAGCACGGTGAACGTCAGCAAGGGCAACATCGTTGCGCAGGTCACGGCGAGCGGCACGCTGTCCGCACGCGGCACGGTGCAGGTAGGTGCTCAGGTGTCGGGCCGCGTCGTCGTGCTCGGTGCCGATTTCAACGACAAGGTAAAGAAGGGCCAGATCATCGCCAAGCTCGACGACAGCGTGCTCAAGGCGCAGATCGAGCAGCAGCAAGCGGCGTACGACCTCGCGGTCGCCAACCTCCGGAAGAGCGAGGTGACGTCCGCGGACAACAAGCGCCAGTACGCCCGTCAGAAGGCGCTGCAGGACCAGCAGCTCGTCGCCGGCGCGACCGTCGAGGGCTTCCAGGCGACCTTCGAAGCGTCGCAAGCAGCGATCGCGGCGTCGCGCGCCGAGGTGACTCGCGCCGGTGCAAACCTCAAGCAGGCGCGCACGAACCTCAGCTACGCGACGATCATCTCGCCGGTCGACGGTGTCGTGCTGTCGCGCCAGGTCGAGCTGGGCCAGACCGTGGCCTCGTCGCTGCAGGCACCCGTGCTGTTCACGATCGCCGAGGATCTCGCGCGCATGCAGATCGACACCGCGGTCGCCGAGGGCGATGTCGGTGCGCTCAAAGAAGGCATGAAGGCAACGTTTACCGTCGATGCGTTCCCCGGCAAACAGTTCAACGGCCTCGTACGCCAGGTCCGCAACGCGCCAACGACGAATCAAGGCGTCGTGACCTACGACGCGGTGATCGATGTCGACAACGCAGAGCTCGCGCTACGTCCCGGCATGACCGCGAACGTCACGTTCGTGCTCGAGCAAGTCGACAACGTCGTCAAGATCCCGAATGCCGCGCTGCGCTTCAAGCCGACGCGCGATCAAATGATGGCGATCTTCGACAAGTTCGGCGGTGGACGCCGGAGCTCGGGCGGTGGGGCCCGTGGGTCGGGCGAGCGCGGTGGTAGCGGCGAGTGGGGAGGCGGCGGCCCGGGCGGCGGTCGCGAGAATCGTGACCCCACACGCAAGCAGCTATGGAAGCTCGTCGACGGCAAACCCAAGATGGTGTTCGTCAAGGTCGGCCTGACCGACGGCAGCTCCACGCAGCTGCTCGAAGGCGAGCTGCAGCCCGGCGACCAGCTGGTCACAGAGATCCAGGGCCTGCCGACGAACACCCGACCGAAAATGGGAGCCTTCTAGTGGCCTCACCGCTGATCGAGATGCGCGGCATCGAGCGCACGTACGTGATGGGCGACAACCTCGTCCACGCGTTACGCGGCACCGATCTCGTCATCGAGAAAGGCTCGTCGATCGCGATCATGGGGACGTCGGGCTCCGGCAAGTCCACGATGATGAACATCATGGGCTGCCTCGATCAGCCCACGAAGGGCACGTACTTGCTCGACGGCAAGGACGTGTCGCGCCTATCGCGCGCACAGCTCGCGGACGTGCGCGGCCGGATGATCGGGTTCGTGTTCCAGAACTTCAATCTCTTGTCGCGCACGAGCGCGCTCGAGAACGTCGAAATGCCACTGATGTATCAAGGCGTTCCGGCGCGCGAGCGGCACAAGCGCGCGATGGAGGCGCTCGAGCGCGTCGGTCTAGAGAAGCGTCACGACCACCACTCGAGCCAGCTCTCGGGCGGCCAACAGCAGCGCGTCGCGATTGCCCGTGCGCTCGTCACCCGCGCGCCGATCATCATGGCCGATGAGCCGACCGGCAACCTCGACACGAAGACCTCGCACGAGGTGATGGCATTGTTGCAGAAGCTGACGGACGACGGCATCACGGTCGTTCTCGTCACGCACGAGTCCGACATTGCGGCCCACGCACGGCGCGTGATCGTCCTGCGCGACGGCCTGATCGTCGAAGACCGACAACAGGAACCGATCCGGATCGCGTCATGAACCTCTTCACGACGTTCAAGCTCGCCCTGCGTGCGCTCTGGCGCAACAAGGTGCGCTCGTCGCTGACGATGCTCGGCATCATTTTCGGCATCGGTACCGTGATCGCGATGATCGCGAGTGGCCGGGGTGCACGCGAGTCGGTGGCGCAGGTGTTTCGCTCGATGGGTACGAACCTCCTCATCATCAGCAACGGCTCGTCGAGCCAGGGCGCGGTCGCCGGTGGTGCCGGGTCACGCATGGCGCTCACCTGGGATGACCTCACCGCGCTCGAGAACGGCGAAGTGCCGACGATCCAGATCGTCGCGCCGGTGTTGCAGACGAAGGTTCAGGTCGCAGCCGAGGATGCGAACTGGAACACCCTCGTCACGGGCACCAAGCCGTCGTTCTTCAAGATCAAGAACTGGGAGCCCAAGGAAGGCACGCTGTTCGACGAGGACGCCGCGAACACGGGCCCCAAGATCGCCGTCGTCGGGCAGACGGTCGTCAACCAGCTCTACGGAGGGCGCAGCCCGCTCAACCAGACAATCCGCATCAGCGGCCAGCCCTACGAGGTGGTGGGCGTGCTCAAGCCGAAGGGCCAGTCCGCGATGGGTCAGGACCAGGACGACATCGTCGTGATCCCGCTCAAGGCGTATCAGCAGAAGCTCGACCGCGGCGTCGGCAAATACATCACGAAGGGTCAGATCTACGTGTCGACCTTCACCGAACACGACATCTCGCGCGCGGAACAACAAGTCACCGCGCTGCTGCGCCAGAAGCATCAGCTGGGCGCTGGCGACGACGATGACTTCCGCATTCGCAACCTTGCCGAGTTCGCGCTGCGCCAGAAGGAATCCACGGACAAGATCACCACGCTGCTCGCGATCGTCGCTGCGATGTCCCTCGTGATCGGCGGAATTGGCGTGATGAATATCATGCTCGTCAGCGTCATCGAGCGAACGCGCGAGATCGGCATCCGCATGGCCGTCGGCGCGAAGCCGTTCGACGTGATGACGCAGTTCCTCGTCGAATCGCTCGTGCTCGCCGTCATCGGCGGCGTGCTCGGCCTCGGGTTTGGCGCGCTGCTCGCGAAGTTCATGGCCGGCTATTACGGCTGGCAATACGTGTTCCCCGCCGAGACCGCGGCGATCGCATTTGCGGTCTCCGGTGGCGTCGGCGTCGGCTTCGGGCTGTACCCGGCGATCCGCGCCTCGCAGCTCGACCCGATCACGGCCCTGAGGTACGAAACATGAAGTCGGTCATTCGCATCGCGCTAGCACCCGTTCTGGCCGCGCTCCTCGCGGCATCTCCCGCATACGCGCAAGCGCCCGCGCAGCAGCTGACGATGGAGCAAGCGGTCGAGATTGCCAAGCAGCAGCAGCCGACGCTGCGCCAGGGGCGAGCGCAGGTCGAAGCGGCACGCGGCCGCGCCGACCTGGTGAGGACCGGGCTACGTCCACAGGTGTCGCTGTCCGCCGGTGCCGACGTCGGTGGCGGTCAGGGCAGCAGTGTCCGCAACCTGAGCTACGGCGTCTCCGTCGGTGCGAGTGCGAACTGGAAGATCACCGATTTCGGTCAGACCCGCGCCCAGGTGCGGGCCGCCGAGCTCGGAGTCGAAGCGGCGCAAGCGGGCACGCGGACCAACATGCTCGACGTGCGCACGGATGTCGAGATCACCTATCTCGAGGCGGTCGCGCGTGCGCGGCTCGTCGCGGTTGCCCAGACAACCGTCAAGAGCGAGGAGGTTCACCTCGACCAGGCGAAGCGCTTTGTCGCAGCGGGGGCCAAGGATCCGATCGAGGTCGTGCAGGCGCAGGCGCGCGCTGCGAATGCCAGGGCTGCACTCGCACAGTCGCAGTCGCAGGCCGCGATCGCGCTCGCGAACCTGCGCTCGGCGATCGGCTGGGTCGATCCCGCGCAGACGCTCGCGGTGGGGCAGACGTGGCCGAGCGCCCCCGTCGACACCGCTCCACCCGCTCTGGTCGCACTCGTGCAGAACGCGCGTGGACAGCGCCCCGAGCTTTTCCAGCTCGACAAGCAGGTCGCCGCTGCCGAGGCGAACATCGACATCGCCGGGCTGTCTCGGCGGCCGGTACTGTCGGCGAATGCGCGCACGAGCTGGTCGCCAGGTGGCAGCTATGCCGAGACGGCGCCCGGAGGCTTCGCTTCGAAGTGGGACGTGAACCACCCATCGTGGAGCGTGGGCCTCGAGCTTTCGTGGCTGCTTTACGACGGCGGTCGCCAGGACGCCAATGTCCGAATTGCTCGCGCGAACCGTGAGTCGGCGCTCGCGCAGCGCGACGCTGTTCTGTTGTCGCTGACCACCCAGCTCGACTCGAGCCGGGCGCAGATCGATGCAAACCGGGCGTCGATCACCGCATCGACCGAGGCCGTCGAAGCCGCGCGGGCACAGCTCAAGCTTGCCGAGGCGCGTTACGCGCAGGGGCTAGGTAGCCAGATCGAGCTCGCCGATGCACAGACCGCCGTCACCACGGCCGAGGGCAACCTCATCCAGGCGGAATGGCAACTTGCGTCGGCGTGGGCTTCGCTACGTCGCGCCCTCGGGACACCGTAAATCAGGCGCGGCCGACGGTGCCGCGGATGTAAGCTCGGGGGGATGGGGTTTCGCAGGAAAGTCGCGTTCGTGGCGGTGCTGGGCATGCTGGGCGCGCTCGCAGCGTGCGGCGACAACCTCGAGCCCAAGCCGGACATCGATACCTCGGTAGTCGTTGCGCTCGAGACGAACGCACCCAGCCAGGTGATGGCCGGCGACACGATCTCGATCAGCTGCTCGCTCGTCGAGAACGACATCACGACGATGGTTCCCGCGGAGATCCGCGTCGTCGCGGAGGACCACGTGATCCGCATGGGCAAGAGCGTGATCGCCAAGACCGCCGGCATGGTCGAGGTCACGTGCGCCCTGCCCGACCGCGGCCTTACGGATCCCACACCCGCGCTCGTCGAGATCGTGCACGGCACTGCGGCGAACGTCGTCACGACGATTGTCCCTGATCCCGTCGTGGCCGGAAACAGCGTGACCGCGTCGTGCGTGGTCTACGACGACTACGGCAATGTGATCGATGACGGCAATGATCCGGTGCTCGAGGTGTCCCCGATCGACGCCGGCAACACGCTCGCGGGTCTTTCGGCGCTGATGACGCGCGCCGGTCACTACACGGCGCGCTGCGCGCTCGCGGGCACGGGCACCAACAACGCCGGCTTCGATGTGATCCCGAACTTACCCGCGTCGATCGTGCTCGCACGTTGGCCTGACCTGCCGGTCTATGCGGTGGGTTCGATCATCGATGTCACACACCTCGTCGCCGATCGCTATGGCAACGAGATCATCGAGCCGACCGTGACCAAGACGGTCACGCCCACCGTTGGCAATGGTCCGGCCGTTCACATGATCGCGGGGCAGTGGCGCTACGACGGTGAGGGCCGCTACACCGTGACCGCCACCGTTGACCCGCCGACCGACGGAAACGTGGTCGTCACCGCGAGCGTCGAGATCGTCATCAACAGCCGCGGTCCTGCGATCTCGTGTATCGGCGACGCGTCGATGATCAACATGACCCCGGGCAACACGTACATGGTCACCGGCAATGCGAACGACGTGAACGGCGTCAAGACGCTCACCGTCAACGGCCAGCCCGTCACGCCTGCGTCGGATGGCACGTTCTCGGCCGCGGTCACGACGCGGTTCGGCATCAACTTTGTCGACATCACGGCGACCGATAACTTCGACCAGCCGACCACGAAGGTCTGCACGTTCCTGATCTCGAACCGCTACGGCGCAACGTCCACCCCGATACCCGACACCGTGTCGCTCAAGCTGACGCAGGTCGCTGTCGACGACAATGTCCGTAACGATGGGCTCGATTCGCTCGATGACATCCTCTATGCGATCCTCAACAGCGCGGGCCTCAGCGATACGCTCCACAGCGGTCTTCTCGCCGCGAACCCGATCAAGCCGCAAGCATGCGACAGCCAGACGTGCACGTTCCTCGGCTGCATCTGCTGGTATTCGAGTGGCGTCACGTATCTCGATCGCTCGCTACCGGGTCCGAACTCGGTGTCCCTCTCGCTCGTGAGCGGCGGCATCACCGCGAGCGCGTACATCCCGAATCCCTCCGTCGAGCTTCGCGTCCGCGGCAAGGTCGGCCCGATCCCGTACGACACGACGGGCTGGGTGGACTTCTCCTACGTCCAGATCACGATGACGCTCGATACCACCCTGGTCTCCGGTCGACCGCGGATCTCTATCCGGCCCAACTCCGTCAGCGCGAATGTCGGAACCGTGTCGACAAACTTCAACGGCGTCGATGGCTGGATCATCAACAACATCCTGGTGCCGCTCGCCCAGGGCTACATCCGGGACAAGGTCCGCGACCTGCTGCGTGACTTCGTCACCAACAACTTCAATGCCGCGCTCGATAGCGTGGTCTCGAGCCTCGACATCTCGTCACTCGGCACCACGTTCAATGTCCCGCGCCTCGACACCGGCAGCGTACCGATGCAGTTCGGCCTCGCCTTCACGACGCTGTCGGCGTCCCCGAGCCGGTTGTTGTTCGGCATCGGCACCAAGTTCTCGACCACCGCGCTGAACAACTATCCGACGCTCGGCGTGGCGTTGCCGCCGACACCCGCGGTTCTCCTCGATCCGACGGCCACCAACACCGCGGTCGCCGCGCACGTCGGCGTGCTCAACGGTGCCCTGCATGCACTGTGGCGAGCGAACTACTTCTCGGCATCGCTCAGCGGGTCGGTCGTCCCCGGCTTGCCGCAGGGCGTGTCGTTCGTGATCAACACCCGCTTGCCGCCGGTCGCGCTGATCTCGAGCTCGAGCGTGCCGCAACTGCAGATCGGTGCACTCGATCTGACCGTGACGCATCCGAGCCTGCCGCCCAACCTGAGCGTCACGCTCGGCGCGGATGCGCACACGACCGTCAACCTCGTCGGCAATGACCTGTCGTTCGGCGGCATCGTGATCGATGCGATCCACGTGTCGACCGACGCGATCAACCTCACGTCGCAGCAGCAGACGGATCTGCAGAGCGTGTTGATGACGCTGCTCCAGGACATCGTCAATCAGTCGCTCAACGATGCACTGCCGGCGATCCCGATCCCGTCGTTCGCGCTGCCCGCTACGCTCGCACAGTACGGTCTGCCGACCGGTGTACGACTCGGTCTCGTCAGCCCGACGCTGACCGTCGCCCCGCAGCACTTCACGCTGCGCGGAAACTTCGGCACGTTCTGACGGCGCCTCGTCGCTGCGTGCAAATGACCTCCCGACATAAGCTCAACTACGTCACGGCTTGGTGTCGTGGATGTCGACGTTCAGGTGCTCGTGCGAGGCCTCGGAGCGATGATCGGCGTCCGCGAACCTTCGAGCGCAACCGTACAGAGCGCGAGGCCGCGCCTGGGCACTTTACGTTCTTTTCGGATGAGCTCGTCCGGCGAGCGACTCCGGCCCTCAGCGGCAATCGTCGGGAAACGACGCGGGCGGCTTGCCCGCGGGTCCGAGCGCCCACACGGCCTTTCCGCCCGACGGCACGTAGTTGATGTCCGCGCGGTGATCGCGATCATGAACGCACACTGACCATTCGCGCGACTCGGCGTGATGAAGCGGAAGTCGATCATGCGCACCGGTGATCCGCTGATGTCCGCGATGCCATTGGCGGCGACATTGGTCGCACCGAAGCGATACAGCACGGCGTCGGGGTACAGATCTTTGGCCTGCCCGACCGCCCACGTCAGCAGCTGCGGAACATTGAGCTGCGTCGCGTCGAACGAGCCGGGGAACGCCAGTGACGTGCTCGGCTTGAGCCAGCCGTGCTCGTCCTTGAGCGACGGCGCCGGTGTATCGAGCGCCCCACCGAGGACGTCGAACGAACCGAGCCCGCCCGCGCCCAGGCTCGCAGTCGCCTTGCGCAGCAGCTTCATCCGCTCCGCCTTCGGGATCTTCGACCACCCGCCGTACTTCTTGATCGCGGCCTGAACCTCGGGCGGGAACATCACCGCGTCCTCGGGATCGAGTGCGTCGATCGTGTTGGCCAGCATGTCGTCCATGCGCTTCGCCTCGGCGGCCGACAATTCGCCGTCCGCTGCCGGCGGTGCTGGCGGAATGACCTCCGCAACGGCTGCATCCGCGACCGGCATATCGACGACCGCGACGGCGGACCCCGAACCCGAACCGGATCCGGTTTGGGTTTGAGTCATTACATGCTTCCCATCGCCGCCACCGGCAATCGCGGCCACCGCAATCGCGCCACCGACGAGCGCGACACCACCGAGCGCGAGCCACAGCTTCTTCGACGACTTCTGCACCGGCAGATGCGCGACCTGCCCCGCGGTCTGCGTCAACGGAGTATCTGGGCGCTGCCCGGTCCGCGCCCCACTGCCCGCCCAGCTCGCCGGTGGCGTCGGTGCCCACGCCGCCGGTGACGACGGCCGGCTCGCGCGCGACGGCAGGATCGGCTCCCACTGATCGCCCGGCAGCGTCGCGGTCGCGTGCTGCAGCGCATTGCTCATCGCCTGCGCCGACGCGAACCGCTGCTCTGGCTGCAGATCACTTGCTCCATCCCCTAGGACGTTGACGATGCCCTCGTGGCGGATGAGGTTCGCAGCCTTCGCCTCGGCGAAGAAGCGTTCGACGAGGTCACGCCGGTCGGTGCACTCCCGAGACAGAACTTTTATCGCGACGCGGCTACCGATCTGGGGGTGCACGCCCTTGTACACGCGCCCCATCCCGCCAACACCCATCAGGCGCGCGACACGATAGGGCCCGACCATTGATCCGAGCAGCGGATCGTCGATCAGGACGAGCGCAGCACCGTCCGCCCCGCAATGCCCCGGTGCGGGTTGCGATGCGCCGCACTCGCCGCACACGAACATGGCGTAGTTCTAACACGCGGATGTCCGAAACCCGGTAGCCACCTCGGCCGGTGGGCGGACAGCGCGCGTGCAAGCGCCCGTCATCGCACGCACGGGTAACTGGCGCGGTCGTTGCTGCGGAGTGGACTCATATGGAGACTACGTCCGACCGACCGCGTGAACGCTTGTGGAACCGCGGCGTGCTGACCGTCGGAGACGAGGAGCTGATCTCGATCCTGCTCGGCTCGGGGATGCGCGCGCGGCCGGCGATGACGGTCGCCACCGACCTCGTGCGCAGCTCCGGCGGTGTCGTCGGGCTATCGCGTGCATCGCCGCGCGAGCTTGCGCTCGTACGTGGTGTCGGGACCGCACGCGCGACGCGAGTCGTCGCCGCATTCGAGCTCGGACGACGCGCGATAGAGACCAAGCAGCGCCGCGAGCTCGTCGCACATCCCGCGGACATTCACCGTCTGTGCGCGCCACGCGTCGCGGGCCTGCAGCAGGAAGTATTCATCGCGGTCGGTATGGATATTCGCAACGGCCTGCTCGACGTCGTCGAGGTCGCGCGCGGCAGCGTGCACGCCGTCGAGGTTCATCCGCGCGAGGTGTTCCGGCCGCTCGTGCGCATGGCGGCAGCGGCGGGCGTCGTCGTGCACAACCATCCGTCGGGTGATCCGACTCCGAGCCCCGACGACATCGCGTTGACGCGGCGACTGCGCGAAGCGGGTGCATTGCTCGGCATTCCGATCATCGATCACGTCGTCATTGGAGACCGAGGATTTCGTTCGATCGCCGAGTACCTCGGCACGGAGCTGTGATCATGGAACCCGTTCTACCCACGAAACAGAAGGTGCTACCCTGGAAGCGCATGGACGACGGGCCGCACAAGAAGAATGCGACGTACGCCGATATCGAGGCGTTGCCCGAGGGGAAGGTGGGTCAGCTGATCGATGGCGACCTGTATATCTGCGGCCGTCCGCGCGTCCTCCACTCCCTCGCAATGACGAGGCTCCTGTCGGGACTCGCGGTCGCCAACCGAGATCCAGCGCCGAAGGGCTGGGTGATTCTGTTCGAGGTCGAGATCTGGTTCGGAAAGAATCGCAAGAACCTGCTCGTCCCGGATATCGCGGGATGGAGGCGCAGCCGGATGCCA
>JAYVWH010000965.1:0-2584 GCA_043786265.1 Kofleriaceae bacterium
GTGATCAGCACGTCCGGATCCAGATCGCGGGCGAGCTCGATCTCGAACGTCGGTTCGACAGCGAGCAGCCAGTCGCGATAGCCGGCGACCGGGTAGCCCCAGCGCTCGACCTCACGCAGGCCACGCTTCACCAAGAACCGATGGCGAATCTCGCTGGCCCCCATGCCCACGGCGAAGCCGCCGGCGACGATGAATCCAATCGGCGTCGCCGCGCCGATCACTGCCGCCCCCGTGCCGAGTAGCACGGGGAGGCGTTTACGCGCCTTGCGAAGCATGAACGCTCGCGCAAGCCGCTCCGTTTCGCTCGGTTTAGCCACCCGAGCTGACTAGCTTACGCGACGCGCGCTGCCGGCAGCTGCCGGTCGACCGCCGTGTTGAGCTCCGACTGCACGATCGCCATGCCGATCACGCTGAGCAAGAACACGAGCAAGAACACGGTCGCTTGCGACTGCTTGCCGCCCGACACGTGCTGCACGCCGCCTGCCCACTTCCACATCCAGTAGATGGATGCGAGCGGCACGATCAGCAGCCACGCCGTCGGGATGTCTGCACCGGCCCGCACCATCTCGCCCTTGGTCTTCACGAACCAGACGAGTGCATAGATGCCAAAAGTGATGAACGTAAGAATGATGACAGCAGCCACCGAACGCTTGGTCATGTTCCCTCCCCAAGGAAACGTTTGGCGTCCAGCCTAACCTAGTCGGCGCCGAACGTGGCGACGATCGCGGGCGCAATCTGCGCATGGTCGATCGTTCCCGACCACGTGCGCCCGCCGGTCACCTGGGCGCGAACACCGAACAGCAAGTCGGCCTTACCCTTGCCCCGAAAACGCCGAGGCCGCGGGCCGGGTCAGACGTTCCCCCATCCTCGGGGTCGAAGCCGGCGAGCTTGCCGCAACGCTCCGCGCGCGCCTCCAGCCCGACAGTGATCCCGCACTCGCCTACGCGATCGGCGACGCGCAGCTCGCGGCCGGTGACCGCGCGGTCGCTGCCGCCATCTTCGATGTCACGGCGAAAGCGCTCGGCAACGAGCCGACGCGAACTGCATTACGTATCGCAATCGGGCTCGCCCACGCCGCCGAGCCAGCGCACACACCCGCCGCCGCACGCGTCGCGATCGCGCTGTTTCAGGCGATGCCGAGCCTCGAGCGCGGCCCCGTTTTCGACGAGATGTGGGCCATCTCGCGCCGCTGACTAGGACAGCTCTTTGCGAATGTTCGCGATCACTTCCGCGTAGCTCGTCGCTTCTACGACCTCGGCCATCTCGGCCGTGTAGCGCGACACCAGGTCCTCCCGGCCTCGCGACAGCGCATCGCGGCGCGCGTTGTGGAGCGTCAGGAATGCGCGCTCCGCGTTCACGAAGTACTCGACTGCCGCAATGACCGACCGTGCACTCGAGCTCACGACCGAGCGTGAGGCATCAGTGAACGTGAAGTGACGGCCCTCGGAGTTCGTGACATCGAGCGTCACGCGACCGACCGCATCGACGCCCGCCTGCGCCTTCTTGCTCTCCATGTCCGCCGCGACCGTGAAGCCGGCGATCTGGATTGTCTTGAGCGACTGGTACTCGCGCGCGTAGCGAGACAGCATCGCGCTGTACAGCGCGTCGACAACACCAACGCCTTTACCCTCAGCCTCGATGGTGGCGTCGCCTTCCTTGACCGTGACCTTCACGATGGCGCCGTCCGCGGTGTCTTCCTCGATCGATAGTTTCACCAGGCTGAGCTGGAGATAGTTGGTGCCGAGGACCTTGCGGATCAGCTGCTCGTACGAGTTACTCACCCCGAGATCTTACCGTGCGTTTCCCTCGCCGGCCCGTGATCTAGATCGGTGGGATCTGCAGGTATTTGCCGGAGAATTCCCGTGGTGCCGCACACGCTCTCCCGGGCCATAGTGTCGGCGCCTGATGTCCACGCTAGTGCAGCTGCGCCGACACGTCACCCGGCTGCGCGGGTGCACCGACTGCCCGACCATGATCGGGCCGGCGGTCAGCGGTGGTGCGGTGATGTCTCCCATCATGCTGATCGGTCAGGCGCCCGGCGACAAGGAAGGCCCCGCCGGCAGGCCGTTCGCGTGGACCGCCGGCAAGACGCTGTTCGGCTGGTTCGCAACGCTGGGCCTGTCCGAGGACGAGTTTCGTGCACGCGTGTACATGGCCGCCGTGTGCCGGTGCTTTCCGGGCAAGGCCAAAGCCGGCGGCGATCGCGTGCCGTCTCCGGACGAGGTGCAACGTTGCAGCCGGCACATCAAGGCCGAGATCCGCATTCTCCGCCCGCGGCTCGTGATTCCGGTCGGCAAGCTCGCGATCGCGCAGCTCTATCCCGACGTCGACAAGCTCGTCGATGTCATCGGCGGCGCAGGACGAAGCACGATCGCAGGTCACGGTTGCGACGTGATCGCACTGCCGCATCCGTCGGGTGCATCGACCTGGCATCGAACCGAGCCCGGCAAGACGCTGCTTGGCCGCGCGCTCGCGCTGATCGGCGAGCACGAAGCGTGGCGGTCTATCACTGCGGACGCTGCGACCGCGGCGAACGAACGTAGTACCGTCCGCGCATGAACCGCGCCGCCGAGCTGCTCCGCGA
>JAYVWH010000966.1:0-4848 GCA_043786265.1 Kofleriaceae bacterium
CTGGAACACCGCGCCCATCGGCTTGCCGAAGAAGTCGGGGCGATACATCAGGGTCTTGACCACGTCTTGCACCGGCATGCGCGAGACGGTCTTGATGAAAACAAATAGCGCCTTGGTGCCGAAGCCGTGACCGCGGTCGAGGATCTCGAGGCGCATTACTTGATCTCCGTCGCAGTGGCCTGGGCGAGCGCGGCGAATGCGTTGTCGTACTGCCGCGTCGCCTGGCCGATCGCGGCGCACACGACGAGCTCGAAGATCTGATCCTCGGCGAGGCCGGCGGCCTTCGCGGCTGCGATGTCCTCATCACCGATCTGAGCGGCACGCTGCGTGACCTTCTCGAGCAGGAGGCGCGCGCCCTCGGGGACCACCGCGTTGTCGAATGCAGCCTTGCGCTGCTCGCGCGTGGTGTGACCGTCGCCATCGAGGATCCGCTTGGTGACCGCCGCACGCGCAGCCGTGATGTTCGACATTCGCCGTAGCTTAACGCGACGGCCGCGGCCCTGCCGCCCTCCCGACGGCCGGTGGTTGGACCGGTCCCTTGCGAGTCACCAGGAAGTAACTCGCATATGGGCCGCGTCTTGCTCTATGGTTCGCGCCGTGGGCAGGTTTGATCCGACAGGTCCGGTCGATGTACCCGGACTCGAGCACTCCGTCGCGAACCTGTCATGGGGCGTGCTCACCGGCGCCCTCGGCCCGAGCGACGGGACCGCGGGCGCCGCATCGAACGTCCCGAGCGCGCTCGGCGTGCTCCGGCATGCGGTGATCTACACGGGTCTACCATCGGAGATCGAGGATGCGTTCGGCGTGCTCGAACAGCACGTGATCCTTCGCGACCAGCTCTACCCGGTCGCGATCGCCACAGTGCCGTTTCTGTTCGACACGCTTCGTCGTAGCAGCCCGGTCGGTGGCCGGATCGCCGAACTGATCGCCCGCTACGCCGCCGCCGCGCACACACTCGACAAGCAGCTCGCCAACCGTCTGTTGCAGATCATCGGCGACCACGCCGGGGAGATCGTGCGCTGGCTCGGCCGCGGTGCGATCTACGACCGCGCGCTCGGCTCCCTCGCGATCCACATGCCCGCGCTGCGCGAGGTGTTCATCGCCGCAGTCGAAGGCGCGGAGCGGCTCGCACCGGAGACGCTGCTCGCACTCCTCGAGCTCGGCGAAGCGCCCGGTGACAGCATCGAGCTCGCGCTGCAGATGCTCGACGGCCCCGACTCGACCGACATCGCGCGGATGAGCGCGGCGGCGTTCCTCGCGCGCTTCGGCGACCAGACCGCGAACGTGCGGGTGCGCGTCGACGCAGCACTTCCGCCGTCCGCGCCGGGTGCACTGCGCCGCCACCTGCACGCGCTGTGGACGCCGACGGTCGTCCGCCTGACAGTCGCACCAAAGATGTTCGACGCCGAGGTCGTGTTCGCCGGCAAGAAGCTCGTCGTCGTGCGCGCCGGCGACAAGAGCGTGACGCTCCCGTGGACCGGCGCGGAGGTCGCAAAGGGCGATCGACTGCAGGTCGGCCTGACGGCACACGGCCAGCCCAAGCTCGCGGTCGTGACCGACTGGAATGGCAACGTTTCCGTGATCGACTTCGACGCTGCTGCGCAAGCGGGCTAAGCTCCGCGTCGTGACGACGACGCACTACCGCAGCTGCCCTCTGTGTGAAGCGACCTGCGGTGTAGCGGTCGAGGTCGATGGTGAACGCGTCGTCAGCGTCCGCGGCGACGATGCGGACCCCTTCAGCAAGGGCTACATCTGCCCGAAGGGCACGGCGCTCGGCGACCTGCATCACGATCCAGATCGCCTCCGACAGCCGATGCGGCGCGACGGCGACACGTGGACACCGATGGGCTGGGACGAGGCGCTCGACTACGTCGCGAAGCGACTGCACGGGATCCGCGACACGTACGGCGCGAATGCGGTCGCGGTCTATCAAGGCAATCCCACCGCACACAACCTCGGCCTGATCACGTACGGCCAGCTGCTGCTGCGGACCTTGGGTACGCGCAACATGTACTCGGCGACCTCGCTCGATCAGTTGCCGCACATGCTCGCGGCGCTGCAGATGTTTGGCAACCAGCTGCTGATGCCGGTGCCCGACATCGATCGCAGCGATCTGTTCATCTGCCTCGGCGCGAACCCACTCGCGTCGAACGGTAGCCTGATGACCGCGCCCGACGTGAAGGGCCGGCTCAAGGCAATCCAGCAGCGCGGCGGCAAGGTCATCGTCCTCGATCCACGCAAGACCGAGACGGCGGACAAGGCGGACCAGCACCTGTTCATTCGCCCGGCCACCGACGCCGTTCTCCTGCTCGCGATGATCCACGTGCTGTTTGCAGAGAACCGCGTGCGCCTCGGGCGACTGCAGGCGACCGGTGTCGAGGAGCTCCGCACGCTGAGCGCGGCGTGGACACCCGAGCGTGCCGCGCCGATCACCGGTGTCGACGCCGAGGCGATCCGCGACCTCACACGCCAGCTCGCAACCGTCGAGCGCGCGGTACTGTACGGCCGCGTCGGCGTGTGCGTGCAGGAGTTCGGCGGCCTCGCCGCGTGGCTGTGTTACGCGATCAACGCGCTGACCGGTCACCTCGACGAGCCCGGCGGTCTGATGTTCACCACGCCCGCGGTCGATCCGCTGCCGCTCGCCGGCCTGCTTGGCTTCGACGGCGGATTCGCACGCTGGACGAGCCGCGTGTCGGGCAAGCCAGAGTTCGGCGGTGAGTTGCCGATGACCGCGTTTGCCGAGGAGATGCTGACGCCCGGCGACGGGATGATCCGCGCTTTGATCACGAGCGCCGGCAATCCCGCACTGTCGGCGCCGGGTGGCGCCAAGCTCGAGACCGCGCTGCGCTCGCTCGACTTCATGGTGTCGATCGATCCGTACCTCAACGAGACCACGCGACTCGCGCACGTGATCCTGCCGCCGACCTCAGCGCTCGAGCGGTCGCACTACGACGCCGCTCTCAACGCATTCGCGGTGCGCAACGTCGCGAAGTACTCGCCACCGCTGTTCGAGCGCAAGCCAGACGAGCGCCACGACTGGGAGATCTGTCTCGGCTTGCTCGCGCGGTTACGTTTGCCGGCGCTGGGTCGCGGTCTCGCCGAGCGCGTGCTCGGCAAGCTCGGTCCCGAGGCCGTCATCGATCTCGCGCTGCGAGCGGGGCCGTGGGGAATGCTGCGGCGCGGTCTCAAGGGACTCACGCTCGCCAAGCTGCGCGCGCGGCCACATGGCCTCGATCTGGGTGCGCTCGAGTCGCGGTTGCCGGCGCGGCTCGCCACGCGTGACAAGAAGCTGCATCTCGCGCCGAGCGTCTACCTCGCAGATGTACCGCGGCTGGTGGCGAAGTACGCGACGCCCTCGACGCAGCTGGTGATGATCGGGCGGCGCCACCTGCGCTCGAACAACTCGTGGATGCACAACAGCGAGCGGCTCGTGAAGGGTCCCGCGCGCTGCACGGTGATGATCCATCCCGACGATGCAGCGAAGCGTGGCCTCGTCGATGGAGCCTCCGCGCGCGTCAAGAGCTCGTCGGGCGCGATCGTGGTGCCGGTCGAAGTCACCGATACGATGATGCCCGGCGTCGTCAGCGTCCCGCACGGTTGGGGCCACGGCAAGGCCGGCGCGCGTCTCACTGTCGCAGCGACGGTTCCGGGCGAGAACGTCAACGAAGTGATCGATCCCTCCCGGATCGACGCGCTCACCGGCACGAGCGCGCTGACCGGCCAACCCGTCGAGGTCACGCCGGCGTGAGCAACGTGTTCGACCAGATCGGCGCCGACAAGCTGCGCGCGGTGATCACCGACTTCTACTCGCGGCTGTTCGGCGACCTGATGATCGGCTTTCTGTTCGAGGGCAAGAACCGCCTGCACCTGATCGAGCGCGAGTACGAGTTCACCGCGAGCTTTCTCGGCAACAAGGACGTCAAGTACACCGGCCGCGCCATGCGAATCGCGCATGCGCAGTCGCCGATCTTCGGCGGTCACTTCGAGCGACGGCTCCAGATCTTGCGCGAGACCCTCCGCGACCACGCCGTTGCCCCCGAGGTTCAACGGGTGTGGATCGACCACACGCTCTCGTTGCGTGCGCAGATCACACCCGACAAGGGCTCGGAGTGTAAGGATACCGCGGTCGTCGAGGCGAACCTCACGCCGAAGCCCGCGTCCGACCCCGATGCGCCGGTCAAGCTCGGTCGCAAGTAGAGTAGGATCGGCTCATGAGCCGCGCTGTCGTCTTCGCGCTCGCCGCCGTGCTCGGCGCGTGTGCTAGCGGCAACGTGGCGCCGGTCGACAGTGTGCCCGGAACTTTCGACGCCTCGATCGACGGCAATAGCTGCTCGACGCAGCCGTGCAGCATCCTCCCGCAGTGCGGCTGCAACGGGAACACGGCGTGCGACGTCGACGTCGGCGATAACATGGGTACAGCATGCCGGCCGATCAACGCTGCGGGCACCGAGACTTCGTCGTGCAACGGTCCCAACGAGTGCGATCGCGGCTTCGTGTGCCTCGGTGGCTCGGCGTTCGCGTCGTGCAAGAAGTACTGCACGGGTGACGCAGACTGCGGCCTTCCGCGCGGCAAGTGTGTCTTCACGATCAATGGCGACAGCGGTCCGATCGCGGGCGCGCCCAACGCGTGCAGCTCGAACTGCGACCCGACCGACACCACCGCCGCGGGTTGTCCATCGACGATGAAGTGCACGCTGTACACGGTGACCAAGGCCAGCGTGCCGATCAACATCGCAGACTGCAGCCCGGCCGGTGCGATGGTGCAAGGCGGCGACTGTACGGCGCCCGGCGGCGCGTCAGGGATCGAAGCCCGCTGCGCCAAGGGCTTCCAGTGCGTGAAGTTCAGCT
>JAYVWH010000967.1:0-3928 GCA_043786265.1 Kofleriaceae bacterium
CACGTCGAGGTCATCACGACGCCGACCCAGACCCGCAACGCACTCTGCTACGTGCTCCTCAACGCGAACCGGCACGGCGAGCGCCTCGATCCTCGTTTCAACGGCATGGATCCGTTCTCATCGGCTTGGTGGTTCGACGGCTGGAAGGACGAGTCATGGAGAAATGGATTGGCACCGCCGGAGACTCGAACCGTGGCCGAGGCACATTCGTGGTTGTTGCGGACTGGGTGGAAGGGCGCTGGGCGTCCGCTCGAGATCACGTGCGTCCCGGCCGCGGGCGTCCCGGCCGCTCGGCGGCGAGCACTCGCCCGGGAGAACGCGCGGCGGTCGCCGTGACCCGTGTGGACGGCCGCGACATGGTTCCCACCGTAAGCGATGCGCGCCCGCCCACACGGCTCACCGCGCTTGCCCTAGCGTGAGCGCTCCCCCAGAGGAAAATTTCATTTTCCTTTTTCAGAGCGCCCGCGCTGGCGTCCGGGAGAACGCGCGACACACCGTCGGTATGCATAGGTAGCGGGTGGGAGATCCGAGGGTCACGTGTTCGAGGCGACCAAACCGATCGGCGTTCCTAGGTGACGCGTTCTCGCGAGTGAGTCGTATGGCAGGAGTATCCTTCGCATGGCAATGGACGACACCGCAGCAGCACGAGTGCTCGCCCGCGTCCGCGCGGTCGCCGACGCGAATGCCGACGTCGACGCATACGGCTCCAGCGTCTATGCGCCCATGCATGCGAGCGACGTCGACATCCTCGTCTCCAACGACGACGCGACGCGCCTCGCCGCCGCGCTCGGCATGACCCCGATCCCGACGACGCCACCGCGGATCCACGGCACGCTCGAAGGTGTGCCGGTCGACATCACGGTCGTGAGCGGTGACACCGACCTCGCGCGTCGGATGCGATCCGGTCCGCGCGATGCAGCGCAGATCGCCCGTCAGCTGCGTGATCACGGTCGTGACGAGGCGTTCCAGGCTGCATGGCCTCACGTGCGTCAGTTCGTCCGGCTCCGCGCCCTCGGCCACAACGGCCTGGGCTGGTTCGGCAGCTTTGGCTGGGCGCTGCTCGTCGCCGTGCCACTGATCGGCGAGCTGCGTGACGTGCCTGTCGATGCCGCACTACCGGCGTGGCTGCGCTGGCTGTCGCGGCTCTCGCTCGGCGCGCGCGTCGGCTTCGACGATGTTCGCCTCGCGGGCGACGCCGTGCCCTTTCACATCGCGGCACCGTCGGCGCCACCCCGGGAGGTCGGGAAGCTCTCGAAGAGGTCGGCCACCGTGCTGTTTGGCGAGGCGAAGTCGGCGGCGCGTGCGATTGGTGATGCCGTCACGGACGCTGACGCGATCGCTCGCATCGTCGATCTCGCGACCGACATGCCGCCGGGCACGACCCTCGTCATCGGCGGCAACGACGATCACTCGCGCGGTCGTTACGACGGAATCGCGCGTGGCCTTCTACGCGAGCTCGAGATGCTCGGTGCGATTCGCTCGTGGGGCCGCTTCGATGCCCTCGACGATGGTGCCTGGGAGCACCGGATCACGGTGCCGGCGACGCGCGCACAGGAAGGACGCCGGATCGTCGAGAGCTGGCTCGCGCTGAACCGTCTAGACGCGGCGCTCGACTGAAACAAGAAACGCCGCGAGGTCATCGCGGCGTTTTCGAGCAGAGCAGGGGAGAGCTTACTTCTTGCCGCCCTGCGCTTGGATCACGCCTTCGACGGCGCCCGAGTTCGACTTCACATCCGGGTGGTCCTTACCGTCGATGTCGAGCACGGCCTTGATCACGGCCGGTGTCTCCTTCTTCGGCGGCGCCTTCGACTCGCGTAGCGCGTAGAGCTCCGGCTTCGTCTTCGTGTCCTCGAGCGCGAGGCCGAGCGCGCCGTAGTCCTTGAGCTTGTCGAGCGCACGCGCGTCGAACTCACCGGCGCGCCACGAGATCGAGCTACCGTCGATCGCGCCCTTGCCGTACTGGCCTTCCATCACGGCCTTGAACGTGTCGAAGTTCCGCTTCTCCTCGGGAATCATCGAGACGTCGAGCGAGATGAACATCTTCCACAGCTTGTCGTTGTAGAAGAAGAAGAACCGGCGGTTGTTCTTTCCGCCCTCGTTCTCCCAGCGCTCCATCAGCGACTCGCTCGTGTTGTGCGCGAACTCGCCCTCGATGATCGAGACGTCCCAGCCGGTCGACTTGCCGTCGAACTTCACGTAGGTCGACGAGGTCCGAGCGAGCTCGGCCTTCTTCTCCTTGCGGAAGCGATCCTGCTGCGCGACATCGGTCGTCGCCTTGATCTTCTCCTCGTAACGCTCGTTGATCTGCTTCTGCAGCACGCCGAGGATCTCGTCCTTCGTCATGCCGAACTTGAAGCCGGCCATCTTGTCGACGAGAGCCTTCTTTTGCTCCGCGTTGACCATCGGCGGGATGACCTTCTTGGGCGGAGGCGGGGGCTTCTTGGCGGCGGGCGCGCCTTTGGCTCCCTTGGCGACCTTGGCGGGCGCGGCCTTGGCCGGGGCGGCCTTCTTCGGCGCGCCAGCGAGCGCGGGGCTCACGGCGAGACCGAAAAGGGCTGACATCACAAGTGCAGTGCGGATGCGGCGCATACGTCCTCCGACGTTCGAGTAACCGAGAAGATTCATCACATGAAGAACGAGAACCGCTTGCTCTTGCCGGCCTCGGTCTGGAGACGGGTTTCCAGCTTGTTACCGTCGTCGAGGAGGCCGCCCTGGGGCTTGCCGTCCGGGCCGACCTTGCCGTGGACGCGGTCGTACAGCGCCTTCAGCCGGCGCGTGTACCAGAACTCTGACACGGTCGGCTCGCCACCCTTGATCAGGGAGTCGCGCACGTTGTTGTCGAGCAGCGGAACGATCTTCTTCGTGGGAACCGAATCCTGACCTTGCTGGACGAAGTCGCCCTTGATCGGCGTGCCACCCGGATCGTTTCGATAGGCGTACGCAGAGGGAAACTCGCCTTCCGCGCACTTCGGCGTCGGATTGCCGGACGCGCCGCAGTAGACGCCCGCGAGCTCGACGATGCGTGCACCGAACTCGTTACCACCGCCCTCGGTTGGCGCGACCATCAGAATGGCGTACTTGAGCTGACCGGCCATCACCGAGTCGGCCGGCTGCGTCGCCTTGTCGGCGGCGTCCTTGCCCTTCTTCAGCATGATGTCGTCGCCGGCGGCGGCCTTGTTGTGCATGTCGATGAGGTCCTTGACCTCCTGGATGCCGGCGTAGAACGACATGATCTGGCCCGACACGACCGGGTCCAGCGAGTTCTGCTTCGCGCGGAACACGAGGTCGGCCTTGACCTCGAGCTTGGCGGCGAGCTCCTTGAGCTTCTTGTCGACCTCGAGGCTCGGCTTGAAGCCGTTCTTCGTCTTTGCGTCGTCGAGGATGTTGTCGAGCTCCGACAGCGACTTCTTGAGGTTCGCCACCGTCGACGTCGCACCCTTGTCACCGAGGATCGCGCGCGCGCCGCGCAGACCTTCGTTGTAGTTCGACGCGCCACCGCCGATCTTGCCGATCGCCAGACCGACGATCAGAGCGATCAACGCAGGAACTGCCATGCGGGCGATCGAAGCTCCGCGAGAGTCGGCACCAACGTTTTCGACGGGCTTGCCGTCGTTGACGATGATGTACTCCTGCTTGGGCGCCTGCTGCGCAACCGCAGCCATCGCGTTCATCGCGCCGAACGGATCGTCGGCGGCATTGGGGATGAACGGGCCGGCGGGCTGCGGCGGTGGGGCCGGCGCGGGCATGCCCGGCGGCGGCTGTAGGTTCAGACCCGGCGGGGCTGCCACACCTCTACCGTTGTTGGCAGGAGCCTGACCGGTCTGCGCGGCTGCGCCACCACCTGCTTTTTTCAGACCAAGGCGTGCCTTCAGGTCGCTGATGTCTTTGCTGCCGGCTTTCTTTCCGTCGCTCACAGGTTCCTCCGAGG
>JAYVWH010000968.1:0-6135 GCA_043786265.1 Kofleriaceae bacterium
TGTCGGCGCTCGCTTACGCGCATAGCAAGCGCGACTTCGACGGCAATCCGCTCAAGCTGATCCATCGCGACGTGTCGCCGTCCAACGTGCTGCTGTCGAATGCGGGCGAGGTGAAGCTGACCGACTTCGGCATCGCGAAGGCCGCAACGCACACGTCGCTGTTTTACAAGGTGAAGGGAAAGATCGGCTACATGTCGCCTGAGCAGGCGAAGAGCGAGGCGCTCGATCATCGCAGCGACCTCTACTCGCTCGCGGTGTGCATGTACGAGATCCTGACCGGTGAGCGGCTGTTCGTGCACGCAGGCCTGACCACATCCGCCGACGAGATCTACTCGCAGCCCGTGCCGCAGATGTCGAGGAAGGTCCCCGGGCTGCCGCCGGAGTTCGACGCGATCATGCAGAAGGCGCTCGCGATCGATCCAGCGAGGCGCTACCAGACCGCCGGCGAACTACAGGAAGCGCTGATGCGCTGCGCTCACCGCAACGGCCTCTTGATGTCCGCGCCCGAGCTGGCGAAGGAGCTGCGCGAAGCGTGTGGCGCACCGGAGGCGTGGCGCGGCGACGACGATGACGACGAGCCAGGGGAGGAGAAGCGCGCGGGGACCGAGGTCTACGACGCGCTCGACGACGACGACGACGACGACGAGGTAGATGACGACGAGGTAGATGACGACGATGTGCCGCCGATGCGGCCACTGCGGCCGTCGGGGCCGATGTCGATCCACAGCCTCGCGGCGCGCGCGCGATCGCCGCAACCCAAGGCACAGGTCTCGGCCGCTGCTGCCCTCGCGCGGCCCAAGACCGAGGTCGATCGCTTCGCCGGTGTCGAGCTGACGTCGATCATCAACATGATGGATCTGGACGATCAGGGCTCGAAGCCGCTCGTCGATCTCAACGTCGCACCGACGCTCGATTCGGGTCCGCGCTTGGGGCCGCGAACGCTCGACTCCGATCCAGGCCTGAGCTCGTTCGTGTCGTCGCTCAATCACCCACTCGAATCGATCCCCGCGACCGTGCGCAGCGCCTCCCCGCCGATGCCCGGTCACGTGCTCACGCCCAATGGCCGCCCGTACACACCACCGCCACTCGATCCCGCTGACATGCTTCCGACCACGCCCCGCCGTGCGTACAGCGATGCGCCGCGCGGCGGCGTTGCCGACGCGACCGCGGTCACCAAGCGAGCGCCCCGGCGGACACTCGCCCTCAAGCCGTGGATGGTCGTGGTCGCAGTGATCCTGATAGCCGGCATCGCGGCGCTCGTGGTCGCGCTGTCCGGGCCGAACCTGCCGGCCGGAATGTAGCGCGATCATTCATAGATCTAGAGGGGTGGGGGTCTAGACACCAGGCAGCCAGCGGACTACCATCCTCGGACCGTCGGATGACTAAAGACCGTTCCAACGTCACCGCGCTCCTGGACGACGCACCCTCCTACTCGCGGCAGAACGCGGGCGGGATCTTTGTTGTCATCAAAGGTCCGGACCGAGGTGAAGCGGTTCGCCTGACGCAGGGCCCGGTGTCGTTTGGTTCGGGCCCGCAATGCAGCCTGGTCCTCACCGACAAGACGGTGTCGCGCAAGCACGTCGAGGCGTCGCTGCTGGGCGACGAGGTCATGATGACCGACTGCGGGTCGACGAACGGTACGTTCATCCAGGGCTCGCGGTTCGAGAAGATCTCGATCGGCTTTGGCGCCGAGGTGAAGCTCGGCCGCACCGTCATCAAGTTCCTCCCCGACGAGGAGATCGTCGATCCGGAACCCTCAGCGCAGGCGGCGTTCGGCTCGATCGTCGGTGGCGACACCAAGGTCCGCCAGATGTTCACGCTACTAGAGGACGTTGCCGCGACCAACGCGACCGTCCTCATCGAGGGCGAGACCGGCACCGGCAAGGAGCTGATCGCCGAGGAGGTTCACAACCATTCTCCGCGCAAGGACGGGCCGTTTGTCGTGTTCGACTGCGGCTCCGTTCCGCGCGAGCTGATCGAGTCGATGCTGTTTGGTCACGTCAAAGGTAGCTTCACCGGAGCGATAACCGATCGCCGTGGTGCGTTCGCGGAGGCCAACGGCGGCACGATCTTCCTCGACGAGATCGGCGAAATGGCGATCGATCTGCAGCCGTCCCTGCTGCGCGTCCTCGACAAGCGCGCCGTGCGCAAGGTTGGCTCGAACACCTACGAGAAGATCGACGTGCGCGTCGTCGCCGCGACGAACCGCGATCTGCGCGCCGAGGTCGCGAAGAAAGCGTTCCGCGAGGACCTCTACTATCGCCTCGCGGTCATCCGCGTCAGCGTGCCGCCGTTGCGCGAGCGCGGCAGTGATATCCCGCTGCTGATCCAGCACTTCGTCAATAACTTCGGTCCCAACCTGCAGGTCACAGCAGATGACATGGCGCGACTGGTCCGCCACAGCTGGCCGGGCAACGTCCGCGAGCTGCGCAACGTGATCGAGCGTGCCTGCCTCCTCGCGCGCGGTCAGTCGATCAATCTCGAGGACGCGCTCGTCAGCGAGGCAGCGCCGAGCCTCGGCATTCGCACGGATCTGCCGTTCAAGGAAGCGAAGGGTCAGCTCGTCGAGCGCTTCGAGCAGGAGTACATCGAGGACCTGATGCGGCGGCACAAGATGAACTTGTCGGCGGCGGCGCGCGAGGCGCAGATCGATCGCAAGCACCTGCGCGAGCTGATCCGCAAGTATGGTCTCGATCCGCGCCACCCGGCGGGCGTCGAGACCGGCGCTGACGACGAGCTCGAGTAGCTCCGTCGACGCTGACGGCGTCTACTCGTCGATCTTCACGCGCACGGACAGTCGATCATCCTTGATGTCGACGTCGTACTTTTTCCGCGTCTCGGTCACGATGTCGTAGACCTCCACGGTATGCGTGCCGAGGGTCGTCACGATGCGCTTCTCGGTGGGACACGTCTGACCACTCGGTTGGCCGTCGAGGTAGATGTAGTAGCGGTTCTTCGCCTTGCAGGTCTCGATTTTGATTCCAGGACCCGACTTCGCGCTCTTCACCGGGTTGAGCGTCACGTTGTAGACGCCCGCACCGTCGACCTCGGCGATGTATAGATCGTGACCGGGGAGCAGCACCGCGAGTGTGTGACGATCCGCGCTGCCCGGCTGCTTGAGCGGCGACTTGCCCAGCTCCGCACCATCGAGGAACACGCGCGCGCCCACGGGCGTCGAGGCTACTTCGAGCTGATCGGACTTCTGCGACGGTTGGACCTTGATGTTCCCCGAGTCGTTGACCGCCGAACCCGACCCCGAGCTCGTGTTCGACCCTGCTCCCGCATTCAATCCGACGGACCCGTTCGAGCCCGCCGCACTGCCGCCCGCGGCGGAGCCGTCACTACCAGTCATCGCCGAGGCAGAAATTGCCGAACCTGCTGACCCGTCGCGGCCGGCCGCGGAGCCTGCCGAGCCCGCGGAACCATCACTGCCGGTCATCACCGGGATGGCCGACCCGGCGGAACCTACGGAGCCGGCGCTGCCGGTCGCCGAGCCTGCGCTACCGGTGGTCGCCGAGCCCGCGGAGCCGTCGCTGCCGATCGCCGAGGCCGATCCCATCGCGACCGGCGTCCCCGCCTTCTTCGCGACAAACTCGTTGTACGCGTAGTAGCCGCCCGCGCCGAGGATGCCGATGCCGAGCACGATGCCCGCGATCATCGGCATTCGCGAGCGCGCCGGGGGCATCGACGGGCGTGAAGCGGGTGCGTCGGGTTCCGCAACGATCTCGGGACGCGACGTCGATGGGCTCGGGACCGAGATCGACGGTTGGCTCACCGGCCTGGCCGGCGGCGGTGGCGACAGGCTCGGCATCGTCGACGACGCCTCGTACGCATCGTGCTCGTGCCCGACCGCGGGCGAATCGGTCGCGAAGTCGTTGAGCGAATCTCCCGGGGAACCCGCGTCCGCAGGCGTCGCGATCGCGACCGGCTTGGTGATCGCATCCTCGGCGCCGTTCATGTCGCGTTGCAGCGGCGAGAGCTCCGACGTCCCGAGCTGTGCCCGCGCGGTGAGCGCCTTGAGTTGCGCCGACGACATCTCGCCCGTGGTCGAATCGAAATTGTGCCCCGGGGTTGGACGCTTCATACCGCGCGTAGGGGGCGCAGCGAGGCCGTGCACGGTCACGGGATCACGCCCCGACATCGCGTCGTCATCGACGAGCTTGAACAGCGGCTCGTCCGACTCCGATGCGATCGGATCGGGAATCGTCATCGGACCCGACGACGGCCCGGACGCAGAGCCATCAGGCGCGGACTCGGCCGGATCCGGCATCGCGTCCCAACCCTGCGTCAACGAGCCGACCTTCGCGGGGACATTCGGGATCGAAGGGATCAGCGGCTTCTTCGCGGCCGGCATCCCGAGGATCGTGCTCGCATTGCCGGGGACCATGCCCGGCGTAGCGGGTGGTGGCGCGACGCCCGGCGGCACGGGGATCGGCGGCGGCGCGAGTCCCGTGATCGTCGCGGCCGGTTTGGCCATGTCCTTGATCGTCGAGCCGGGCGAGCTTGCGAGACCGCCCATGCGTGGCAGCTGCGTCGGAGTGCCGAAGGTCGGTAGCGGGGACGGCTCGGTGCGCGCCTCGGGGCGACGGCCAGCCGACTCTGGCGGTGGCGCCGAGGCGCTCAGGTTGAGCGCGACCATGCCGGAGACGTTGCCTTCATTGAGTGCGGCGTATCGCTCGAGCGTGGTCTTGACCTGAGCGCCGACATCCTTACGCGTCCCAGGGACCGGCGCGACGCGGAGCGCGGCATCGAGAGCATCGGCGAGCGCGCGCGCGTCGGGGAAACGTTCGAACGGCGAGCGCGCGAGGCAGCGTTGCAGCACGCGAACGATCGGTCGTGGCAAGGCGGGCTCGCTCGGCGGTCCGGCCACGATCGCCTGTGCGATCTGCGCTGGCGAGTCGCCGCGATACGCACGCTGCCCGGTGACGAGCTCGTATGCGATCACGCCGAGGACGAATACGTCCGTCGCCGCCGACGTCGCTTCGCCCGAGATCTGTTCCGGCGACAGATACGGGACGCGACTCGCGAGGCGCGGCGATTCCGCAGGTCGCGCAGGCATTGTCGACGCGAGGATGCCGAAGTCGGTGACCTTGACGTCGCCGTCGCCGGTGACGATCACGTTGGTCGGCGACAGCCCGAGGTGCGAGAGACCGCGCCCGTGCGCATAGCCGACGGCGCGTGCGGCCTGGGAGACGAGCGCGAGTGCGCCGCCCGCGGCGATCGTGACGTTCGCGAGCTTGGCTTCCTGGAGCAGGCGAAACACATCGAGGCCGCCGACGTATTCGACCGCGGTGAACGTCTGACCCTGCGCGACGCCGAACTCCGACATGCGAGCGATGCGCGGATGCTCGAGGCTGCCGTACGAGCGCGCGGCCGCCGACAGTGCCTGCGCATAGGCGCCCGTCGTCAGCTCGGCGGCGAATCGTTTGACCGCGAACTGTCGTTCGAAGCCGGCGACACCAAATACTTTGGCGCGCGCGACCGTTCCGTTGGGGCCACCGCCGATCAGCTCCAGCAGTTGGTAACGCCCCACGCGTTCGGTCGCGGTCGAGGAGTCCTTCACCCGAGATTTGACTTTACCTGATGTCGGGCCGATGACGCGATGCGTTGGTCAATGGATCGATCCAGGCGCCGCGAACTTGCTCTCGACGGCGAACGCTGGCACCACCGAAGGATGGGCAGGAGCAAACGGACTCCGGAGCGATCGAAGCTGGTGCGCGCGCAGACGCCTCCTGCTTTCTCGCGCCGGCAGCGAACTGGCGGGGATGACGAGGGCGAGGCTGACGCTGGCGACAAGGACAAGGAATCCGACAAGGGCCGGATGCCGACCGCCGAGCCGACCGAGCTGACACATACCGAGATCAAGCCGATCCTCGACGAGCGCGACCAGCTCGACACCCAGCCGCTTCCGATGACGCCCGCGGCGGCGCGCCCGGATTCCAAGGAGCTGCCCGCCATCGAGCCGCCCGATCCCAAGGCCGAGCCGTGGCCCGATGCGACACCCCAACCGATGAAGCCCGTCGAACCGGGCGATGGACGGCCGCGGACCGAGACCGTTGCCGGTGGGGCGTCCCCGATTGGGCGGCCGCCGGACATGCCGCGCGCTGCGAACATGCCGCCGCTCGTCCTCGGTGC
>JAYVWH010000969.1:0-3581 GCA_043786265.1 Kofleriaceae bacterium
TGTGCGCCTCGCGTTGATGCGATCTGGCCGCCGCTCGAGGTCTTCGTACCGCTCAGGTCTTGGATCCGAAATCGACGAACCTGATCGACGTGCCGGCGCGCCGCCCGTGTTCTGGATCCAAGAGACCCGCCCGGGAGGTTGGTGATGGCAGCGGTGATATGGGCTACGGCGGGTGGTGGCGACCAGCACCGCGTTAACAGCTCGAGCGCCGGAGCAACGCGGTCTTCGCCATCGATCGCTCGCAGGGACTAGTCGACCCAGGCCCGTGCGTTGCGGAACATGCGCAGCCATGGGCTGTCTTCGCCCCACTCGGGCGGGTGCCACGACAGCTGCACGGTGCGAAACACGCGCTCGGGGTGCGGCATGATCACGGTGATCCGGCCGTCGCCGGTCGTGACGGACGCGATGCCGTTTGGCGAGCCGTTGGGGTTGGCCGGATACTGGTCGCTGACCGCCCCTGCCCCGTCGACGAAGCGTGCGGCGACGAGCGACGAGGCCTCGAGCGCCTCGAGCGCGCCGGCCGTGAGCTCGGCGCGACCTTCGCCATGTGCATTTGCGATCGGGATACGCGACCCCGCCATGTCCTTGAAGAACAGCGACGGGGATTGCTCGATTCGCAACAGCACCACGCGTGCCTCGAAGCGCTCGCTGCGGTTGCGCACGAACCGCGGCCAGGTGGCGCGCGTGGCCTCGACCAGGTCAGGCGCGAGGTCGGCGACCATCTGGCAGCCGTTGCAGACACCGAGCAGGAACGTATCGGCGCGATCGACGAACCGGCGGATCGCAGTCTGCGCGCGCGCGTTGTAGCGGAACGTCGCAGCCCAGCCGCGGCCGGCGCCGAGGACATCACCGAACGAGAAGCCACCGCATGCGATCGCACCGCGCATGTCGGACAGGTCGACGCGACCTTCGATCAGGTCGGTCATGTGGACATCGACCGCCTCGAAGCCAGCGCGCGTGAAAGCGGCAGCCATCTCGATCTGACCGTTGACGCCCTGTTCGCGCATGATCGCGACGCGCGGGCGTGCACCCTTGCCGATGAACGGAGCCGCGATGTCGACAGCCGGGTCGAACGTGAGCGCAGTGGTGAGGCCAGGATTCTTCGGGGTACCCGCGGCAATGCGTGCCTCGTGCTCCTCGTCGGCACAGGTCGCATCGTCGCGACGACGGGCGATCTGATGGCTGACGTTGGACCAGCGCGCACGCAGCTCCGCGCGCGCGGCTTCGATGACGAGGTTACCCCCGTGGGCGACGGTGATCTGGTCACCACCGACCGCGCGTCCGATGGAGTGGACCGTGAACCCGGCGAGCGCGGAGCGGACCGCGGCGAGATGCTGGGTCGGGACCTCGAGGATCGCGCCCAGCTCCTCGGCGAACAGCGCGCGGAACGGATCCGCGTGAACCGCGGACAGATCGAGCTGCAGGCCGAAGCCGGATGCGAACGCCATCTCGAGCGCGGTGACGATCGCGCCACCGTCGGAGATGTCGTGATACGCGGTGATCGAGCCGGTCGCGACGAGCGTCTGCATGACCGTGAAGAATGTCCGCAGGCGCGCGAGATCGTCGACATCAGGCGGCGCATCGCCTAGCTGACCGAACACCTGCGCGAGGCAGCTCGCGCCGAGGCGGCCCTGACCGGCGCCGAGATCGATGAGGAGCAGCTCGCCGGTCCCACGCAGCTCGGGGGTAATGTTCTTGCGAACATCGGTCACGGGCCCGAACGCCGTCGCGATCAGCGTGACCGGCGAGGCGACGACCTTGCCATCCCACTGGGTCCGCATCGACATCGAGTCTTTACCGACGGGGATCGCGATACCGAGCGCGATGGCGGCATCACTCGCAGCCTTCACGGCGGCGTAGAGGCGCGCATCCTCGCCGGGGTGCCCTGCTGCCGCCATCCAGTTGCACGACAGCTTGATGCGAGACAGCTCGCCGATAGGGGCGCCCGCGAGATTGGTGATGCACTCCGCGATCGCCAGGCGTGACGCGGCGGCTGCATCGAGCAACGCGACCGGCGGACGCTCGCCGATCGCCATGACCTCGCCGGCGTAGGTATCGAAGCCCGCCAACGTCACCGCGCAATCGGCGACCGGGACCTGGAACGGACCGACCATCGAGTCGCGCGAGACCAGGCCACCGACGGTGCGGTCACCGATCGTGACCAGGAACGACTTGTCGGCGACCGCCGGCAGACCGAGCACGCGATCGAGCGCTTCGGTGACGGACGCACCCGCAAGCTCGAGCGGCCTGCGCGGCGATGGCAGCGCCTCGGCGCGGCGAGTCATCCGCGGCGGCTTGCCAAGCATCAGCTCGAGCGGAACATCGACGGGCGGCGTGGCGCTGCGCTCGTCGGCGACGAGCAGACGCCCATCAGCCACCGCCGTACCGAGCTGAGCCCACGGCGCGCGCTCGCGAGCGCACAGCGCGGCGAAGTCGGCGAGCCGCTCGGCGGCGATCGCCATCACGTAGCGCTCCTGCGATTCGTTGCACCAGAGCTCGAGCGGCGACAGGTCCGCTTCGCCCGACGGAATCTTGCGCAGGTCGAGGCGCGCGCCGAGGCCGGCGTCGTGAACGAGCTCGGGCATCGCGTTGGACAGGCCGCCCGCGCCGACGTCGTGGATCGACAGGATCGGGTTGGCATCGCCGAGCGCCCAGCAGCGATCGATCACTTCCTGGCAGCGCCGCTGCATCTCGGCGTTGTCGCGCTGCACGGATGCGAAATCGAGATCCTCTGCCGACGCGCCTTGCGCGAGCGATGACGCTGCGCCGCCGCCCAGACCGATCAGGAATGCAGGACCACCGAGCACGACGAGCGCTGCGCCCGCCGGAACCGGCGCCTTCTTCACGTGGCCCTCACGGATCGCACCGATGCCGCCGGCAAGCATGACCGGCTTGTGATAGCCTCGGTCACCGAGCTCGTACGTGCGAAAGTAGCCAAGGATTGCGGGCCGGCCGAACTCGTTATTGAACGCGGCGCCGCCGAGCGGACCATCCGTCATGATCTCGAGTGCGGTCGCGATGCGCGCGGGCGAGCCGAGCCACTCCGCCTTCTCCCACGGCTCGAGGGCGCCGGGAATGCGCAGGTCGGAGACGGTGAAGCCGACCAGACCTGCCTTGGGCTTGGCGCCGCGACCGGTCGCGCCCTCATCGCGAATCTCGCCGCCGGAACCGGTCGCCGCACCCGGGTACGGCGAGATCGCGGTCGGATGATTGTGAGTCTCGACCTTGCCGAGGATGTGCGAGGGCTCGCGCACCGAGCGGTAGACGCCCTTCGGATCGGGAAACAAACGCTCGGCGACCGCGCCCTCGACGACGGCGGCGTTGTCCTTGTAGGCCGACAGCACGCCAGCGGGTGCCGCTTTCGTCGTGCGCTTGATCCAGCCGAACAGCGACTCGTCCTGCTTGACCTGGTTGCCAGGCGGGCCGAGGTACCAGTCCGCGTTGAAGATCTTGTGACGGCAGTGCTCGCTGTTCGCCTGCGCGAACATCATCAGCTCGACGTCCGTCGGATCGCGGCCAAGCTCCTTGTAGCGGGCGACCAGATATTCGATCTCGTCCTCGGCGAGGGCGAGGCCCATGCG
>JAYVWH010000970.1:0-3553 GCA_043786265.1 Kofleriaceae bacterium
CAACGACTGCGACCACCGCGAGGATGATCAAGATATGCAGAGCCGCCGACGCTACGTGAAACACGCCGAATCCGAGCAGCCAAGCGATCGCGAGAATAATGGCGAGGGTGATGAGCATGACAAGTGTCCTCCTGCACTCATCAGGTGCATGCGCCTCGCCAGCCTGGCTAAGAAATGCTCCGTCGTGCGAACCGAGCCTCGCGCATACGGAGCGCTCTGATGCACTACTTCGTCGAGCGCTCGAACAGGCGCGGCTGCAGCGGCGCGGTCGGTCGTGCCCGACGTTCCTTACCGCGGCGGGTACGCCGGTGCGCATCACGCCGCTCGCTGCGTGCACTCGGCGGCGGCGACAGCGAGAACAGCGAGCCCGTCGACGACAGCACGACCGCGAGCTGGCTCATCGAAGCGTGGCCACCATGCTCCGCCGCGCGCATCCCCGCGCCACCACCGACGGCAGCACTCGTCGCACGCAGCTCCGACAGATCGCGCAGCTCCGACTCATCGCGCGCGTAGATTGAATCGTTAGAGTTACTCGCGGTGCGAGATGCGGCGACGCGAGCAAACGGCGAGCTGCCCTCAGCGAACACCTCGGTGACCTGGCCCTCGGTGTCGAGCAGCCCTTCACCTGTAACGAGCACGCGCAGGCGCCACGCCGTGGTTCCGGGGGGCGTCGTTTCGAGCACGGGGCTCAGCTCGCGCGCGACATCTTCGGCGGCCGTCAGCGGGTGCGTGAGGTTGAGCGGAATCTCGGCGGTGTCCTCGGCGCGGATCGTGGAAACCTCGAGCCGCACTGCGGCGCGACCACGACCTTCGAGACGGCGCGCGATGCGACGCGCCACGAGTGCGATCGCCGCGGGACCACCGACGGAGCCGTCGAGCTCGAGCACGTTGCCCGCACTGACCACGACCTCTTCGCGGATCGGCCCCTCGGGCGTGTAGGGGCGTAGCTGAGCACCGCTATCACCGCGCGCGAGCGCCTGGTAGTCGGCCTCGAGGGGACGCGAGACCGACGGTGCCGGCAGCGCCGCGAACTCGCCGAGCGTGCGCACGCCAAGCGCCTCGAGCATGTGCTGAACCTCGGGCGTGATCGCGAGTAGTGACAGCGGGCGCGGCGACAGGAATGCAGCGGAGCCACCGCGTGGCACCGACACGACGCCGCGATCCTCACCACCGGAGTGAGCAGCCGCGACCCACGCCGTGAACCGGTCATCAGCGATCCCGATCCGCGCTGCGAAGCCGAGCTGGTCGAGCAACTCGACCAGGCGGTCACCAAACGAGCTACCGCGCGTCTTCGCGGGAACCTCTGCGTACATCGCCAGGTGCGCACCGCCGGCACCAACGCGCCCACCCAGGTCGACGACCGGCGACAGCGCGATCACGGAATCGGCCACCGCGCGGACCGCCTCGCGCTCGAGCGATACCTCGGCCGTGACCAGCTCGAGCTGCAGCGACAGGGCACGCGCGGCGGTCGCCGTCATACCCAGACGAACACCCAGCGCCCACGCCGCCCGCGAGCACGCGAGGACGATCGGCGCATGCAGGACACCCGACCGCTCGCGACCGGGCTCGACACCCGAGACCACGGCGACCGGCGCACCGCGCAGCGATGGATCCAGGCGTGTCGCGCACTGGAGGGCGAACTGGGGGATGTGGATGCAGGCGATTCGCATGTTCAGTACGCTACTGCACTGGTCTGATGTTCAGTATGACTCCGGGAGTGGTCATGCGCCACTGGTGTTCGTAAGCCGTGAATTACAATGCACAAGTGGGCGGGGCGATCTCTTCGTCGCCTTCGTCGCCTTAGACCGCCATTGCCATCGGCATCGTGTCGCTGCAGCCCTCGGCGGTCGCGAGACAGGCAACGTTACAGATCGATGCCTTCGCCCGCACACACACGGGCCGCGCGATGACGGCCGTCACCCTCGAAGCCATCGACCAGCGTCCGCGCCCGCGCTCCATCGCGCCGCCGACACGCACCCTCGATCGCGCGCTCTCGATCATCGCTGCGCAGCTCGATATGCACGACGTTCGACGCCGGCACCGACGACGGGTCGGCGCGGTCGATACCCTGCGCCATGCTCATCACCATCGGATAGATCTCGCGCTTCGCGAGGCCCTTCGCTATCACGGCCTTCGCCCTCGCGAGGTGCGCATCGACGATCTTGTCGAAGTCGGCCTGGTCGCGCGAGCCGACTACGGGCTGTCCGTTGACGAACATCGTCGGCGTGCCCTCGACCCCGAACGCCTCTGCGGTCGCTGCCTCCGCGACGATCGCGTTGCGATAACGATGTTCGTCGAGCGCGCTGCGGAACGCGGTCATGTCGAGGCCGACTGCCTTCGCGTAGCCCTCGAGGTCCGCGCGCGACAGCTTGCCGAAGTTCGCCCACAGCTGCTCGTGGTACGGCCAGAACTTCCCCTGTGCTGCCGCTGCCGCCGCCGCCTCCGCCGCCAGCATCGCGCTGCGATGGAACGGCATCGGATCGTAGCGATAGACGATGCGTACCTGGTCGCCGTACTTCTTACGAACGTTCGCGAGCACCGGCGCATTGCGCGCGCAGTACGGACACTCGAAGTCGCTCCACTCGACGATCGTCACGAGCGCGTCTTCAGGACCGACCTGATGTCCGGGCAAGCCGAGCCCGACGCGATACGCTGCAGCCGGATCGAGCTGCACGTCCTCGTGCTCGGCATCAGGGGTGTCGGCGACCGCGCGTCCTTGGCCGACCAGCGCAGCGTAGAGATCCGCGGGCTTTGACGCGCGGGCCTTCGCTGCGCGCGCGAGCTCTTCATCGACGGTATCGACGAACACGCGCAGCGGCTGGTTGCCGTGCACCGGCCGGCCATTGATGAAGAAGGTCGGCGTCGCGGTGATTCCGAGTCGCTCGGCATCCGCGGTGTCCGCCGCGACCACCGGGCGATACGAGTGCGCGTCGAGCGCGGCGCGGAACGGGATCATGTCGAGCCCGAGCTCGCGCGCGACCAGCTCTGCTTCGGCACGCGTCACGCGACCGCGCAGCGCGAATAGCCGTTCGTGCATCGGGCGGAACCGGCCCTGCGCGGCGGCCGCCAGCGCAGCTTCGGCGGCGAGCGTGTAGTCCTCGTCGAGTGGCAGCGTGCGATGCACCCACTGGATCTGATCGGGATACAGATGCTCCAGCCGGCCCAGTGTCCCCTGCACGCGGTTGCAGTACCCGCACGCGTAGTCGCTCCACACGACAACCGTGATCGGCGCGTCGGTCGCGCCCTCGACGGGATCGCCGGTGCCGCGCGGGATGTTGTAGACGACCTTGGGATCGAAGCTCGGATGATCCGCGCGCGCGGTCCCGGCGGCGAGCAACAAGGCGACGACGAGGAACCTACGCTTCACGATGCCGCAAACCCTAGCACGGCGTCGGCGAGCGCTCTCCCACGGACTCCGGTGCCCCTCGCGCTCAGCGTTCGGCCGTCAGGTGCGTGCGCGAGCTCGAGCCGCAGATGATCGGGTGGCACCACGTCGAACTTGTCGGCCCACTCGACGAGCGCGATGCCGCGGCGGTCCCCGACGATGTCATCG
>JAYVWH010000971.1:0-3855 GCA_043786265.1 Kofleriaceae bacterium
AGATCGAGCCGGGCTCTACGGGTTGGGGAAGGGGAAGGTAAAAATGACGCGGCGAAGCCGCGCACCCTGCTAGAACCGCAGCTGCGTCTCGACGAATGCAACCAGATCGTCGTCGGTCGCGTTCTCGAGCGTATCGATATTGCTCGCGCCGCCCTTGCTGCGCGCGAACACGAGGATCGGAATAGGAATCTCCTTGGCCGCACGCAGCTCGCGCGCGACGCTCTCGACGCCCTCGCTCGTGAGCTCGAGCAAGATTGCGTGCGGGCGCACCGCACGCGCAAGTCGCGATAGCTGCGCGAGCGCGCGCGTCATCGACACGACGGTATAGCCGCGCTCGCTGAGCACGAGGTCGAGCTGCTGCAGGCGCGCGCGGTCTTGCTCGACGACGAGCACGACGCCACGTTCACCCGGCGGCACCGGGGGAAGCTCGCTCGGAGATGCGAGGTAGGGGCCGTGTCCAACCCCGTCGGCATCGCGCGACCGATACACGGCAAGTGCGACCTTGTTGAGCAGGTCGTCGATGTTGAAAGGCTTCTCGACGACCTCTGATGCCCCGATCGACGCAAGGTTGACCTCGAGGCCGTGCACTGCGGTCATGATCAGGACGGGGACCTGGGCGTAGGCAGGCTCGTTGCGCAGCGCCTGGAGGAATTGCCGGCCGTTCATGCCGGGCATCATCAGGTCGAGCAAGATCGCATCGGGTCGGGCCTCGTGCGCGCGATCGAGGGCGTCCTCGCCATCGACAGCGGTATCGACGATGTAGCCCTCGTCGACCAGAACCTGGGCGAGCGTGTCACGCACCATCGGCTCGTCGTCCACGACGAGGATGCGACCACCTTTTCCCGCGCCCACGGCTCCCGTCATTCGGCTCCCGTCATTCGGCTCCCGTCATTCGGCTCCCGTCATTCGGCTCCCGTCATTCGGCTCCCGTCATTCGGCTCAGGCAGCGTACACCCGCACATCGCTCCGAGGTACAGTCGGAGCGATGTCGACGGTGCCGCCACTGGCACGTGCCTACGACGCGCTTCGCACGAAGATCCTGCAGCGCCTCCTCGAGATGCGCGCGACGCTGGATCCATCGCTCGGGCGCCTCGACGAGTCGGTCGCACGCGCACAGATCGGCGCGGTGCTCGATCACCTCGGCAACTTCATCGCCACCGGGGACCTCGGGCTCCATCGCGCGTTCCTCCACACGTTTCTCGCGATGCGTGCAGCCGAGGCGCAGGGCCCGGCCGGCGTGCTCGCGATGCTTGTCGCGATCGGCGACACCGCCGCACAGGTGTCTCAAGAAGAAGCCAAGGGCGCCGAAGGTGCCGAGCTCACGCTGCTACTGACCCGCGTGACCGCATCGACCGCACGCGCGGTCAACGACCTGATCGCCGAGGAGCTCGAGCGCAGGCTCGCGCAGTGGTCGGATTTGTCGACCAAAGAACGCAAGGCACTGGAAGCGACGTGAGTCAGGGCACGCTCCGCATCGCAGGCGATACGCACGTCGGCAAGGTCCGTGAAACGAACGAAGACTCGATGGTCGTCGACCATCAGCGCGGTCTGTACGTCGTCCTCGACGGGATGGGCGGCGCCAACGCGGGCGACATCGCATCGCAGACCGCTCGCGACGCGATCCGAGACTTCGTCGCGCAGCGCCGCTCGGCGATGGAGCCCAAGGCGCTGCTCGAGGCGGCGCTCCAGTACGGCTCGGCGGCGGTGTGGAACGCGGCGCAACAGGTGCGCGAGCGCCACGGCATGGGGACGACGGTTGTCGCGTGCCTGCTCGTCGATCAGAAGCGCGCGATCATCGCGCACGTCGGCGACAGCCGCGCCTACCTACTGCGCCACGGCCGGCTCCAGTCGCTCACGCGCGATCACACGATCGTCGAGGAGCTGGTCGATCGCGGCGCCCTGCCGCCCGAGGAGGCCGATCGCCACCCGTACAAGAATGTGCTGTCGCGCAACCTCGGTTCGAAGCCCGAGACTCGCGTCGACGTGCTCGAGCTCGAGATCAAGCCGGGCGATCGGGTGATGCTGTGCAGCGACGGTCTGTACGGCTACGCCTCGAACGAGGCGATGCAATACCTGCTCGGCTCCGGCGATGCCCCCGAAAACGTCGCGCGTGATCTGATCGACCTCGCACTGCGTGGTGGCGGTGGCGACAACGTCACGACGATCGTCATCGAAGCGCCTGCCGCTGCTCCCACGTCGACCCAGGTCGTGCGCACCAGTGGTGCGATGGCGTGGTGGCAGAAGCGCCAGCGATTCTTGCAGGTCGCGAAGGAGCGCGGCATCACGCAGAACCCGATCTGCCGCGGTCTCGAGCCCGACGAGGCACTCGATCTCGTGGGGCTGTCGCTGTGTCAGGCGATCTTCCACGACCTCGAAAAATCGACCGGTGTGAACGTCTGGACGTTCGCGCAGAACCTGGCCGGTGGCTGGTTCGAACGCGGCGGCGAGTGGAAGCCACTGCGGTCGCTGATTGACATCCTCGCGATGAGCGCGCGCACCGTGGTCGATGAGGTCCGCAACAGCGACGGCGAGCTCGGGTTTCTGCTCGATGTGGCGGTGTCTCGCGCGCTCGTGGTCGCAGAGCTCGCGCTTGGAGGGCTTCTCGCGGAGCGACTGCGTCAGGTCGACGGCGATCTGATCGCGATCCACGGCGCGATGCAGGACACCGTCGATACCGACATCGATGTCGCCGAGGCCGAGAACGATCCGCGCTTCATCGATCAGGCCACGATCCCGTTCATGCGTCCGGATCGTCCCGTGACGAGCCCGGGGGTCAATGCCGAGCTGCTCTCTGCGATCGAGAAAACACTGACGATCGCGCGTGGCCGCACTTCGCAGCGTGCCGAGCTGGTGCGCAACATCCTCACCGCACTCGAACAGATTGCGACCGACTCGACCGGCAACTTCGCGAGCGCGATTGTCGCTGCGCGCGACCTCTATGGCATCCGCACTGTCGACGATGCCGGCATCATGCCGATGTTCGATGCGCTCGATTCGGCGCGCATCATCACGGCGTCGAGCGTGCACCAGATCTCGGCACCCGATGCCTTGCGCGCCAAGGTCCTGCGCGCGATCAGCTCGGCGCATCAGCGCCTGGTCAGCGCGATGACCGGTCTCGTCCTCGAAGCGGTGGCGCCTTACAATGACAAGCTGCGCGATGCGCAAGCGGTCACCGGCGAGCTGCGGGACAAGGTCGCGCGCGCCGAGCGTAAGCGATCCGCGCTCGAGCGTAAGTTTGCGTCGAACGTCGATCACAGCCTGCCGTGGGAGAAGCGCGGCGTGACGGAGTGGTGAGATGAGTGACGTCGATCTCGTCGAGGCCGTCCGCGTTCTCCGCGATGAAGTGCTCGATACCGTCGAGCATGGCGATCGTGATCCGCCGGGCGCCGAGGTGTTCGACGCGCTGCTCAATGCGCTCACGATCGGCGGTGAGTCCGTTCCCGGTCTCGATCTGACGCTGCATGATTCGGTGTCGCGCCGGCTGGCGTGGGGCGACAGCGAGGAGGCGGTGCTCGCCGACGCCGAGATGGTGTTCGATCGCCTGATGATCGCGGTCGAGCGCGCACTTCGCGATCCGGCCGATCGGATGGTGGTGATCGAGGCTGCGACGCAGGTCGCCGTCACCGTCGCGCGCGTCGTGTCGCTCGCTGCCGTCGGCCGCGCATCGCGTGACCGTGCGGCGCGCATGCGCGAGGAGATGGCGCAGCGTCAGCTCAAGGAAGTGCTCGAGAAACAGCGTGCGAGCATCGTGCGCCTCGAATTCGATACGAAGGACAGTTAAGCGGGCGTCGTCATGTTCGCGGTGACGGCATCGAGCAGTGCATCGAGGCCGGAATCGCGATCGACGTAGCGATG
>JAYVWH010000972.1:0-4474 GCA_043786265.1 Kofleriaceae bacterium
CGAGGTCACCGAACAGATCGACGCCGCGGTGACCGCACATCCATCGCCACGAGAGCAGGTGCCCGGTATCGAGAGTCACCGGCGAGCCTGTCTCGTCGGCGAGCTCCCGAAAGAAGTCGTAGGCGTCGAGATCGCCGACACAGAAGCTCGCTCCTTCCGAGAAGCCTGGAAACTCCAGCACGAGCGGCGCGGTGAGCCGGCGCTGGACCTCATCGACCTCGCGGATCGCGGCGTCCAGTCCCTCGGTCGTCAGGATCGGCGGCAGCGGATATGGCATCAGCTTGCCGTCGATCGACCAGATGCCGACGTCCTCGTTGACCCAGCGCAGCCGATACCGATCGATCATCGCGTTCGTGAAGTCGAGGAGCCGCGAGCGATCGACGCGGTCGTCGATCGAGCCGAGATTCAACATCGTGTGATGGAGTGCGACGGCCGGGAATGCGGGCAGTTCGGCGAACAGGCGGTCCCAGATCGGGAAATAGTCGTCGGGATCGAGCAGGCTGCGATCCCGAGGTTGAAACGAGAAGAATGCGTAGCCGAAACGGTCCTGGTGGTCCTCGAGGAACCGTTGGACGCGGGGCGCCAGAACATCCCCGCGAGTGCTCGGCACGAAGCCGTGCGGGTCGCCGTAGCGCAGATCCAACCCGACGCCGAGGGCGCGGGCAAACGGCACGTCCGGCGTCCGCACGTGCGTTACTCCGGCGTCCCGGTGGGCGGCAGGGCGCTCGGGAAATCGCGCGTCGCGTCGGCGATCGCACCGAGCTTGATCCCACGGACGCACTCGTCTTCGCCGACCGTCTCCCACGAGGAGTAGCAGAAGCCGCTCTCCGCGGGCGCAGAGCGGATGATGTCGGTCACCTCGACGATCTCGAGCTGGTTGACGTGAGTCAGGTTCCCCGCGAGGGTGTCGATGGTCAGGCAGTACTTGCCGGGTTCGAGCTGATAGCACAGCGCGTCGCTCGCGAACTCCTCGATGTCACCCGCGTCGATGCCCGACACCGCGCGTTCGGCCATGTCGGCGAGGGACTCGAGCCGATCCGCCTGCTCGACCGGGTCCATGTCGACCTCGGAGGAGCTCCACGTGCCGCCATAGGGAACCCACTGGTGTTCCGTCCGCGTGGCAGCGAGCGCGCCGATCTCGAGGACGTCGAGATCGGCAAGCCGGCCGAGATCGTGGTCGATGCGGTCCTGGGCGTCACCCGAGCTCGGGACGATCGGATCCACCGCAGCCGGCGGTGCGGACGGATCGACGGCGCAGCCGAGCGCGCCGGTGACTCCGGTTGCGAACAGGTAGTGAGCGAGCGCGGACGCGAGCCGACGCCGTTGGTGAGCAGCCATGGTGAGTTCTCCTTTCTCGAACGGTAGGCGCCCTCCACACTCCAGAAAAGCGATATTATTACCTCGTTAAACCAAGTATTCCTTGATGATCGAACGACTCCGCCGCAACGCCTGGAACTGGCTGCCCGCGTTTCTCGAGATCGCCGAGACCGGCAGCGTCGTGCGGGCGAGCCGGAGGCTTGGACTGACCGCCGCGGCGGTCTCGCGCACGCTCCGGCTGCTCGAAGCGGAGCTCGGGCAGTCGCTGTTCAATCGGGTCGGCCGATCACTCGCGCTCAACACGACCGGTGCGACGCTTCGCGATGCGCTCCGCACGGCGCAGCGAGCCATCGATGCCGGGCTCTCCGATGCGCTGGGCGAGACCTTCGCCGGACCGCTGCGGATCGCGTCGATCGGAGTGCTCACCGAGCACTTCGTCGTGCCCGCCGTGATCGACCTCTACCGCACCCACCCGGAGGTGGTGCCGGAGCACTTGAACCTCGGGACCGCCGAAGCAAATACGCTACTCAGCCGAGGTCAGCTCGACATCGCGTTCTACTATGAGGACGTCACGCACCCGCATGTTCTCGTCGAGCCACTCGGCGAGCTTGCTGCCTCGATCTACTGCGGCCGCAGCCATCCTCTGTTCGGGAAGCGACGCGTGATGCGCTCGGATCTCCTCGAGCACGCCTTCTCGGTCCCGCAGATCGGCGACACCGGCCGCGTGCTCGACGGCTGGCCGTCCGACATCCCGCGTCGCGTCGGCATGCGGATCACGATGCTGCGATCCAACCTCCAGGTTTCTCTATCTGGCGCGCTCCTGACCGTGTTGCCGGACGTGACCGCCGCCCCGCATGTGGCGAAGCGGGAGCTTCGCCGGCTCGATGCAATCGTCCCACCGGCGATCGCGGTGTTCTCGGCGCGCCATGACTCGGCGAGCGAACGGGGCGCCGTGGTCACGTTAACCCGCGACGTCGCCGCTCGCCTGCGCGCGCCGGTTCGTCGCCGTCCCCGATAGCGGCGATCGCCCGTTGCCAGCTGCCTGGACGGAGTCCCCCGGCGGTCCCGAGCCGTGCAACGACTTTGTTTTCACCAGTACGCCATCGAACCGCTGGATCGATTCCTCGGCGACCAACCCGGACGTCGCGTCGAGCTTCCAGTGTGTCCAGATGCCCTGCGGACATCCTCCTGGCGCATCCGTGCTCGGTCCGAAGCCGATCCGACCGCATCCGCCGATCAACAGCAGCAACCGACACAGCCACGGGGTGTTATCATTTCGAAGTCGAAGCTCCATGCGTGTACCTGATGCGCTGATCGTGATTCTGGCGTGTGCTGCCTGCGGCGGCGACGAAGGATCGTCGGGGCCCGTTCACGTGGTTCTCTTCACCCACATCGAAGACGCGAGCCCGATCGGCACGCTCGGGAGCGTGCAGAGTCGAGATAACTATCTCATTACGCGCAGCAAGATGATCGGGATGGCCGATCTCTCGCTGACGCACGGCCTCCAATGGGTGTTGCAACCGGATTGGAAGTTCCTCGAAGCAGCTCGCATCTATGAGGACGCCACGGTAACCGCCGATACGGGCGGCAAGAACTTCTTTCGCTACCTTCACGAGGATCTCGGCGTCGTGATCGACCCGCACTCTCACGAGAACGGTGGATACAACTACACCGACGTAGCGTTTCTACTCGAACAGCTCGGCGTGGGCGGCTCGACCGTGATCGGTGGCCACATCTGGGATCCAGCGTTGCCGCAGTTTCAGGAGTGGGACCGATTTCGCAATGCCGTTCCCGGCCTGATGTATCCTGCGGCGAGCTGGCAAGGAGACATCCTCATCGGCGCCGGCACGCCAGCGCACGTAAACGATCCCCTCGTGAGCGGTGTTTGGCGCCCTCGTGATCGTGACCATTTCTTCGCCGACGACCCGACCGCGAACATCGTCGTCGTTGGGGCCTGGCACGACGAGCTGACGGGTGTGCAGGAGCTCGTCGATCTCTACGCGAGTGGCACGGTGCCGGCGGACGTGATGCTGACGGCGTCGTGGAACATCACACCGGTATCGATCACCGCACTGAATGGCCTCGCGGACATCGAGACCGCAGTGCTTGCTCCGATCGCGAAACTCCGCGATGCAGGAAGCGTCGTCGTCACGGACTTCCCGTCACTCGTCGCCACCTGGAAGTCCGCGTACGGAGGCGACGCGTCCATCTACCAGCCATCGCCGTGAGCTGTCGGCCCCAGCCGAGGCACGAACGTCGCTGGCAAGGACGTCCGCCGTGTGCGCTGGCTGCCACGGCTCCGTGTCCGGGCAGGAGCTCGATGTGTTCGTCTCGCCGGATGCCCTGACGGGTGCGTCGCAGTCGCTGTCGCAGAACTCGGACCCGACGGCGATCGGTCCGTAGTTCGTCTACCCGGGTTCCTGATCGAGACGGGCGGACGTTTGGGTCCGTATCTCGATCCATTGGACGCCTCGGATCTCGCGATCGCGGACTGCCCGGCGCGAGCCTGCTCCTGGTAGTGAGGGCGCAGCGTCGGGCGTACGAGTCGCGCGTCCTGTTCCATCCCCCTTGCCGCGACCGCTCGTGTCGACGACCTCGAGCTTGATCATGCCCCGTCGGTTGCGCCGGAGGCTGTACGACTCGATGGTGGGGGCCGAGATCCACACGTTGTGGTCGGAGGCGTGGACGAAGACGTTCCGGATCGGCAACTGGCCGAGCGCTTGCGTGAGCGGGAGCGGGGCGTCGAAGCGTGAAGCGACGAGCGAGGTTTGCGGCTTGCCGTCGACGTAGACGTCGAGCAGCGAGGGCGCCTTCGGTTTGGTTCGACCCGCGAGCTCCGGGGGGACCCCGATGCCCTTTGCGGCTTTTTCAGCCCGTTCGCGCTCGAGCTTGGCTCGCTCGAGATCGCCCGGGGGATCGGGCGTGGTCGACGACTGCCACCCCACACTCTGTCGCTCGGTCTGGGTGGCGCTACCGCCTGTGGCCCCCGTCGGTGCGGCCTTCTTCTTCGTCGGTCCCGACGATCGGCCACACCCGCCGATCCAGATGACCATCGAGAACCATCCAATGTAGCAGCGCACTCTGTGAGCAACCATAGGAGACATGACTCTGTAACCCAAAATCCTACTCGCTTCACATTGTCATGGAACTGTCATCG
>JAYVWH010000973.1:0-2522 GCA_043786265.1 Kofleriaceae bacterium
GTCGCTACGAGGATCATCCGAGCCTCGACTTCTCACGCGTCGAGGGTCAACCCGACGTGCACTTCGCGCACAAGAGCGGCTTCATGTGCAAGACGACGGCGAGTGACCCGGCGCGGCTCAAGGAGCTGGTCGTGATGGCGTGGAATCGCTGACGGTTCACCATTTTCCGCGCTCGTAGTCGACGAACCGCCAGCTGCGTCCCGTGACGTGATCGACGACGCTGTCGCGCTGCACCGCGATCGTGCGGCGCTTGTCACCTCGCTGGCCACTACCGATCTGACGCCGGCGGTCACTCGCGCGTTCCTCGTGCACGCGTCCGGCGATCTGCTGATGCAGTCGCGCGCGCAGGATCGTCATCGCCGTCGCTTTGTTGTAAGTCTGAGATCGTTCCGTCTCGCAACGCACGATGAGCCCGCTCGGCACGTGTTTGATCTGAACCGCGCTGTCGGTCTTCTGCACGTTCTGGCCACCATTGCCCGACGAACGACACGTCGAGATCTCGAGGTCGCGCGGGTCGAGCGTCGGCAGCTCCACGTCGTTGGGCTCTTCGAGGATCGCCACGGTCACCGTGCTCGTGTGCACGCGGCCGCGCTTCTCCGTCGGTGGAACGCGCTGCCAGCGGTGACCGCCCGCCTCGTCGGCAAACACTTCGCGAACGCCGAGACCCGATGCGCGCAGCACGGCGAGGCCCGCACGTTGTTCGACCAGCTCGAGGCTAAAGCGACCTCCGAGTTGCGACCCTCGTGTAGATCGCGACTTGCACCGCGACGAGTGTCTTCGCGTCATCTCCGCCTTCAGCAGCACGTACTTCGATGATCAAATCCTGGTTCTTCATGTTCGTTCTCCCTTCGCGGAAGACGGCAGAGTCGAACTGCGACCTGTCGGTCCCTCCGGTTAGCAACCGGTGCTCGCGCCACCGCGAGATCGTCCTCCAAGCACACCCGTACCAATGCGTCGCTAAAGGCGACTGCGACTGGAACTGCGGGCGGTGCGAGACGACATGACGAATACAAACTACGGGCGGACCATCGAACCGTCAAGAACGTTTGCAGAGCGCCGCGTATCACCGCGAGACCACTGATACACACGGGGCATGCCCGATCGGCGAGAGTATTAGCGCGCGGTGAACGTGCCTAGGTCGACGTGCGCGTCGTCGTTCATGACGATGTACGGTCGATGCTCGAACGCGAGCAGACCCTTGCCGTCGAAGCGCACGATCTCGACGACGCCCATGCCGTAGCCCATCGGGCCGCGAGCGTAGTAGTGAATCCCGAGCTTGTACGGCCCGGCGGTCGGGCGGCCGGTGATCGCGAAGCACTCGGGTCCGTAGCCGGTCGTGATGTCGGCGTAGAGCTCGCCGCCAGATTCGAGCTTGAGATGCTCGTAGTACGCGTGATTGCCGTAGCGGTCTCGGATGTGGAAGTCGACATCGTTGGCGTCCGTCTCCCAGTAGAGGACAAAGCGCGTCGAAGGCTTCGTCGCGATCGCGAGGTTCCGCTTGGCGAGCTCGCGATGGATCTCGGCGCGAGCGGCGGGTGCTTGGGCTGCGTAGGCGGCTGCGATCAGGCCAGCGTCGTCAGAGAGCACGCGATTCGCGCCACGGTACCTGTCGTTCCGGTACTCGTGATCGATGCCAGCGAGGATGGCGGCGAATGCGTCGGCCGGTTTTTCGTCGCGTAGCAATGCATACGCGAGGAGCCGGTGACCAGTGAGGTGATCGGGACGGTCCGCGACTGCGCGGCGATAGGTGTCGACGATCAATGCGCCGGCAAGCTCGGGATGGCGCTCGGCAATCCGCTCGAGGCGCTCGCCGGCAAATCGGCGCAGGTCGGCGCGTCCGGGAAACAGATCGATGATGGATCCGTAGATGCGTGCGGCAAGCGCGTCGTCGTGCGAGGTCTCGAGTGCTTCGCCGAGTCCGATCAGGGCGAGCACGTTCGCGGGCTCTCGCGTATGCCACGCCCGCGCGGTGGCGAGCGCCCGATCGACGTCGTGAGCGGCGAGGGCGCCCTCGATCTCGGCAAGGTCGCCTGCAAGTGCGGGGACGTCCGCGGGAGGGCTGCCCGCAGCAGCGACCTCTCGCCGCCGACGCCACTCCACTCGCGCGACGGCTAGTTGATGTCTCGCTTCGGCGAGTCGGCGTCTGGCTTCATCGAGTTGCGCTTGTGCGAGCCGTCGCTCCGCGTCCGCCCGGGCGGGGACAACCTCGTTCGTCTTGATGACGAAATTCTGTCCGGTAGCGGCGCCCGTGTTGACGATCTTCTGTACGAGCCGGGGATCGGTGCCCGGGGCAACGCGCACGATCGTCAGGCTATCGGCGTGCCGGCGTACCGCAGTCACGTGGTCCTCGAGCGCCTCGATCGTGAACGTAGGAGAGTCGTCGCGCAGCACGCTCTCGCTCGTCGCGACGAGCTGGCCTCCGAACTTGACCTCGCCGTTCTCGACAATGATCTCGGGATTTGGCTCGGGATTTGGCTCGGGATTTGGCTCGGGATTTGGCTCGGGATTTGGCTCGGGATTTG
>JAYVWH010000974.1:0-4389 GCA_043786265.1 Kofleriaceae bacterium
GGTGCGGCCGACGGCATGGCCGAGGACGCCATCTTCTGGTTGGCGCCGCAGGCGGTGAGGGTGACCAGGAGCGAGACGAGGAGGACATTGGCTACGCGCATCGGCAAACCAACGCGAGCCACCCAAGCCCCTTACAGCGCCGTGTGCGGCGCGGCCAGATCCGCCAGGTTGCGCATGTAGGACACGCGGATTCGCGTCGAGGTGTAAGGGCGCCCGGGCAGCGCCGTTCGCGCGCTACGCGGCGTCGGCCGTGCTTGCCAGCCGTGCGGGGACCCTCTGAAAGCGGAACGCGCGATTTGCTGCGTTGAGGAGCTGCTCGACGATCACGTGATTGGTCGCGAACCGATCGAGCGCATCGCCGAACTGTTGCCAGCGGATCCCGCACGGGCTCGACGCGTCGAGGTAGTTGCCCGCGATTGCGACCACCTGCGGAATGCGGCGCACGAGATGCCGGTGCAGCAACGCATTCATGCGACGGCCGCGCTCGACAACATACATCCAGCCCAGTGCCTGCTCGACGCCAACGAACGTTGCCGCGGCCGGCGGCTCTGGACGCTGAGCCAGAGCGGTGAGATCCGAGAGGAGAAAGCCGGCGCGCAGCCGCGGCCGGATGTCGACGATCGACTCGAGTCCCTCGATTTTCTGCCAGCGTGCTTCGATCGGCGCTTCGTACGCATAGACCTTGCCGAGGTACTCCTCGTAGCGGTCTCGCGTGATGGCTCCGGCGAGCAGCGCGATGCGACCTGCATCTGCAGCGATGTGGTGGGTACGGGTGGCGTACTCGAGCTGAGCCAACATCCAGGAGACACCGCGCATGGAGTCGTAGCGTGCAACCGGCGTGCGAGCGGTTCCGACGCGCTCACCGGAGTTCGGCGCATCAGCTTGTGGACGTGGAGCACGCCGCGCATACAGCGGGCACACCGGCCCCCCTAGCGCGGCCGGTTGAGGTCGAGCTTCGCGAAGGCCGCAATGACCTTTGGGTGGGTCGCACACTTCTTCATAGCGGGACCCATGCGTTGCACGCCGGCGAGCATGTGTTGCTGCGCAGCTTCGGGCAACTTGCGCTTGGCAGCGCGGGCGGCGCGGACCGCATCGATCGCATCCTGGTTGTGATCGATCAGCGTGGTGACATCGACGGCCATCTTCTCGCAGGCCGGACCGGCTTGAACGACCGCATCGACGAGACGATCGAAGAAGCTGATCCAGAGGTTCACATCCACGGCAGCCATCTCATCGGGTGCGCGCTCCGCGGCGACAAAGTCGGCGAGCGACAGGACGATCAAGACCGCCTGGAGCGCTCTCACTCGTCGTACCCCTCGAGACTGCGGGCCACCTCGTCGTCGAGCTCCTGGAGCGTTTCGTCGGGGGCATCGCCATCCGTCCCCGGCTGCGTGCGGTAGCGGGCGGCCTCGCGCTTGGTGCGATCTCGCACCGCCTTGCGCTGCGCCTTCATCTTCATACAGCCACCGGTACGAGCGGCTCGATCCGCTCCGTGACGCGCGGCATCGTGGCCGTCACCGGCCCGATGGGCGTTGCGGCTGCGAGCGCCTGAGCGATCCGAGGCATGAGGGACAGCGGCTGCTCGCTGACCCTGGTGACGCGCGTGCGAATGTGGTCGCCCGTCGCACTGGTGAGAACGGACTGAACTTCCGCGACGATCGCGAGGGCGACTTCCTGCGGTGTGTCGGCGCCGATGTCGAGACCGACCGGCGCGTGGATCCGCGAGTCTCCTTGCAGACCGACGCCGAGCTCGGTGAGCATGCGCTGCGTGCGGGCACGCGGGCCGAGCACGCCGATGTAGCGGCAGTGCGTCGCGGCTAGCATGCCGAGGTTCGCGCGGTCGGTGTCGTAGCTGTGGCTCATCACGATCCCGATCGCGCGGTCGCACTCGCCGACCCGGGCTGCGAGGTCAGTGGGAGAACCAACGAGGATTTCGTCGACGTTGGTAAAGCGCTGGCGCACGACTTCACGCAGCTCGTCCGTGCAGATGCTGACATCCCAGCCCAGCGTCTTGATCAGTGCCACCAGCGGCACGGCATCGTGACTCGTGCCGAAGATGAACACCCGTGGCGGGGGCAGCAACGCTTCGACGAACACGTCGACATTGCCAAGCTCTGAACGATACGTGCGATTGGCGGACTCGCCGGTCGCGATCGCTGCCCGCGCGTCGGCGATCATGCCTGCCCGCAGCGCGGCATCGAACACGTCACCTTCGGCATCCTGACGGTCCAGCACGGCGACGCGCATCCCGGGACGGATGCCGGGGGCTTCCGAACGAATCACGGTGACCACGGCGCCGCGGCGCTGCGTGCGCAGGCAGCGCTCCGCAAACTCGAGCGGGTCGATACGACCAGGGACACCCGCACGCTCGAGCATCACGTCGACGATTACGCCGCAGCCCAGACCGAACGCCGCGCGCACATCCTCGTTGAGCCCGGCGGGCGAACGCGGGTCGTACTCGACGACGACAGGCTCGCCGTTGCGGGTCATCGCCCAGCCCTTGGTGGCCAGGTCGTCCTCGAGACAGCCGCCCGATAGCGATCCGCTGATCCAGCGGAAATGCGTTAGCAACATCCGCGCGCCGGCTTTGCGGTAGCTAGCTCCGCGAACGCGAACGACGGTCGCGACCAGGTGCGGTTCGCGGGTGCGGCGCATGCGGGCTGCGGCGTCGATGATCGAGCGTTCGATGGCCATGGTGGTTCTCCCGTGCGCGAGGCGGTTAATTCTTGATCAGGCGGATGCGGTTGTACGGGACGTCCTCGCCGCGGGTGCCGTCGGCAACGAAGATGCTCGAACCGTCGGGCTTCACCGAGAGGCCCTCGAGTCCGTAGAACTCGGCAGCGCCTTTGTTGTCATCGTCCTTGTAGCCGGGCATGCCGTCGCCGGCGACCGTCGAGACGCTGTCGCCCGAGAGCTTGCGGACACGGTAGTTGTCGATGTCAGTGATGTAGATGTCGCCGCTCGACGTCTTCGTTACGCCCTGCGGGTGGTTGAACTTCGCCGACGATCCGCTGCCGTCCGCGTAGCCCGCGGCGCCACCGGCGAGTGTCGACACGCTGCCGTCAAGGCCGACCAAGCGGAGAGAGTTGTTTCCCCAGTCGGCGACGACGAGCTTGCCGTCGTTGCGCTGGACCAGGCCGTACGGCTCGTTGAACGTCGCGCTGCTGCCGCTACCGTCGGTGGCGCCCTTGGCGTTCCATGCACCCGCGAGCGGGGTCACCGCGCCAGAGGACGGGTCGAGGATCTGGATGACGTGGTGCGCGTAATCCGCCATCGCGATGCGGCCGTCCGTAAGAGCCGCGAGCGAGCGCGGGCGGCCGATCTTCTCGACGACCACCGTTGCGGTGCGGGCTCCGGTATCGATGCGCCACACCGAGCCGTTCATCTGCGCGGTCGGGTCGGAATCACCCTGGCCCTGGCCGTCACGGTCGGTGGACACATAGAGCGTGTTGCCAACGAACGCGAGGCCGAACGGTCGGCTGAACGTCTGCTTCGCGATCAGCGTCGTCGCGGTGCCGTCCATGTCGATGACGCGCAGCTTGCTGTTATCGAAATCGGCCGTGTAGAGCTTGCCGTCCGGGCCGTAGGCCACGTTGACGGGGTTGTTGAATAGATTCACCTGGCGGTCGCCGTCCTGATAGCCGGGCTGTGAGAAGCCAGCGAGGGTGCTGACTCCGTTGGTCATGCCGGGGCGGGTGCCGCCGCCACTGCCGTCATCTCCGCCCATCCCGGGGTTGGAGGCGCAGCCGGTGGATGCGGCCAGGGCGAGAGAAAGTACGAGGTTCGTTCGCAGCATGCCCGACGCAAGGAGCAAGAAGCTTGCCGAGGAAAAAACCGCGCCGACAAGCAGATAGACACCAGGCCTGGTGCGCCCGAGCGCACCGGTACGTGCTCAGCGCACCACTGCGAGTCGGGCACGTGCCGGGATCACATCGAGCTCGGACAGCCGATCGTGCAGGGCTGCCTCGGTCAGCGTCGATAGATTGCTCTGAATTTCGTCGACGCGTAGATCCGAGCGCTCGAGCACACCTTCGCCGACCGCCCGCACGAGCCCGAGCATTTTCGGCGCAGCGCACACCACGAGGTGGCCGACCTGCTTGTCGTGCACGACATGCCCGATGATCTCCATCGCCTCGCGCGCAAACGCACGGTCGGTCTCCAGGACATGGGCATCGCGATGGTCATCGAACTGGGCGGAGGGCTCGCTGACCGTCTCGCCGGTCCTCAGGCGCCGGCCCGGGTTGTCGAGGTCCTTGTACTCGACCAGCTCGAAGCCAGGCTTTGCGCTTTCGTTATAGAGAAAGATGCGCGCACGTGCGGCATCGATGGTTATGACACAGGCTCGTTTCATGGTTTGCAGGCTTGCAACGTCGATGCCCGAGCGCACGT
>JAYVWH010000975.1:0-8481 GCA_043786265.1 Kofleriaceae bacterium
CCGTGGCGAACGTCTCCTCGAGCCCACGACGCCTGCGCCCCGGCACGAGCATGTCGATTCCCAACCGCACCTCGAACACCGTGATCGAAGTGATCCAGATCGACTCCGAAGGTTGATCGTCGAGCCAGCTGACCACCCGCGGGTCCGCCCGCTCCTGCATCAGCGCGGAGAGCACGTTGGTGTCGAGCACGATCATGGGTCCAGCTCCGCCGGCTGCGCCGGATACCCGCGGACCTCCGGAATTTCGGTACGCACCCGATGGCCGGCGAAACGTGCGGCAAGCGCAGATCCCAGTGCAGGAGCAGCATCGTCTTCCCTGCTCACCGCGGCCCGTAGGATCTCGCGAACTTCCTCTTCGGTGCTGCGGCCATTGCGGCGGGCCCGGCGCTGGAGCTTGCGCTTGGTTTCATCGTCGAGCCTGCGAACCACGAGCTGCGCCATTGGACCGAATGATATCGTGATATCACCATGGATGTCGAAGCGACATTCTCGACGCACGCGCAACTCGCATGCCGTTCCACCCGTCTTTGCAATTGCCTGCAGTTGGAGCCGGTCGTGGACGCAGGTCGGACATGCAGGTACGCCATACGGACGCACCGGCCGGACATCGCGTCGGGACTTGTAGTAGAAAACGCGTCGATGTCTCGCCTGGATAACCGCGCCTACTACGACGACTTCGCGGGCTGGTACGAGCGGGAACGCCACCTGCCGTACCACCGTATGCTCGATGATCTCGAGGTCGAGATCGTCGAGCGCTACGCACGCGACAAGGACGTACTCGAGGTCGGCTGCGGCACCGGTCTGATCCTCGACCGCGTCGCGCACTTCGCCTCCGCCGCGCGCGGCATCGACCTATCGGGCGGCATGCTCGAGAAAGCGGCCAAGCGCGGCCTGCTCGTCGCACAGGCGTCGGCGACCGAGCTACCGGTCGCGACTGCCTCCGTCGATGTCGCGTACTCGTTCAAGGTGCTCGCGCACATCCCCGACATCGCAGGTGCGATGCGCGAAATGGCGCGCGTCGTCCGGCCCGGCGGCTACGTGATCGCCGAGTTCTACAACGCGCGATCGCTGCGCCGGCTCGTCAAGGCGATCAAGCCACCGACCCGTGTCTCCGCGCAGAACAACGACGAGCACGTGTTCACGCGCTACGACGACGCGACCGCGATCCGCAGCTACCTCCCGGCCGAGCTCGACTGGGTTGCAACCCGCGGCATCCGCGTGATCACGCCGGTAGCTGCCGTGCTGCGCGTGCCCCTGCTCGGCTCTGCCGTGCGCTGGGCCGAGCATCGGCTGGCGGACCTGCCGGGTGCGCGCGACCACGGTGGGTTCCTCGTGGCGATCTGCAAGCGCCGCTAGGTGTAGCAGCGCGCAGCGCCAATCCGCGCTCGACGTTGCGTTAGAGTGGCCCGCAAGAATGGGACGGTTCAGGACTCGCCTCGCGACGTTCGCGATCGAGCGCGGCGGGCTGGTCGCTCTCGCGGTGCTGGCGATCTATCTGTGGATCGCCCCTCGTTACATCGTCGACGGCGATAACGCCGAATTCGCGGCGCTCGGTGCCACCGGTGGCATCGCTCACCCCTCGGGCTATCCGCTCTATCTGCTGTGGCTCCGCGCGACCTCGTGGCTGCCCGCATCGAGCCCGGCCCACTGCGCAGCGATCGCGACGGCGCTCCTCGGCGTCCTCGCAGTCCTGGTTCTCCATGCGGCGTGTCGCGCGTGGGGCGCGCGTCCGATCGCCGCTTCGATCACGGTCGCTTTGTTCGCCACGGGTCCCATCGTGCTCCGGTTCCATACCGAGGCCGAGGTGTTCGCACTCAACAACCTCGTGGTCGCGACGGTACTCTGGCTGTCCGCGACCCACGGCCCACTTCGCGGGAACGCACGCGTCGTGGGGCTCGCACTGGTCGCGGGCCTCGGGATCTCGAACCACCTCACGTGCGTGTTGATCGCGCCGGTCGGAGTCCTCGGTATCGTGCGCGGGCTGCGCGAGACCACCCAGCCGCGCGTCGCAATCGGCGCGCTCGGGCTCGCGGCGTTCGCGCTCGGAATGGTTCCGTACCTCTATCTATGGGCGGCACCGAACACGCTGGCGTCGTGGAGACCGATCGACAGCCTCGGCGCACTCGTCCACCATTTCTTCCGTGAGGATTACGGCGGTCCCGGCTCGTTCGCGCCGCGTGGTGTTACGGTCCCGGTCGTCGATAACCTCCTGGCACTCGCCCACACGGTCTGCCGATCGTGGCTGTGGCTTCCCGCCGCCCTTGGCGTGGCTTGGCTCGTCCCCCTTGTGTCGCGAGGAACCGAGCGCGAGTCGAACTGGGGATGGAGCTTTCTGGCGCTGTCCCTGATGCTCGCCGGCCCCCTGCTGGCGAGTCGCTTCAACAAGGAGCTCAACGCGGAAGGTCTATACGTGATCGGCCGCTTTCACGTGCTTCCCGCTCTCGTGCTCGCTCTGCCAATCGCGGTTGCCCTCGACCGCCTCGCTGGCGCTCTCGTCGCCAAGCTCGGCTCGGCGCGGTTGCGCACGCGCGCGGCTGGGACGGCCTTCGCGCTCGTGGTGGTGCTGACGGGGAGCTCGCTATCGCTGCCACAGGTAACCAAAGCGTACTCGCCCGCGATGGAGCGCGCCGTCGAAAACCTTCTGTCCAGCCTGCCGCCTCGGGCGATCGTCGTCGGTTCGTTCGACATCATGGTCTTTGGTTCGAGGTACGTGCAGTCCGCCCTCGGTGAGCGTCCGGACGTCAGCGTCATCTACTGGCCGTCCACTCGCGCGGACGTCAAGCAACGTACGGGCATCAGCATCGACCACATCCCCTCCGATGAAACCGCGACGGTGCAGCTGGCCGCGACCCTCATGGCCTCCGGCCGCCCACTGTTCGCCGACGAGCGCGTTGCCGCAATGTTGCACGACCTGCCAAGTTATCCCTACGGCCTCGTGTTTCGTGTGCTGCCGCGTGGCGAATCTCCGCCGCCGATCGAGGAAGTGTTCGCGACAAACAAAGGGCTGTATTCGGCCTTCGTGTTTGACTACCCGCTGCCTTCCGTCGGCGATGGATTGCCGGCCGACATCCACAGCTGGTACGCGCGAGCATGGCAGATCCTCGCCCAGCCGCTGGCGGCAACCCACCGTCGGGCCGACGCCGCGTACGCACACGAGATGGAGCGCGCGGTGGCGCCGCGAGGGTGATGCACTTCAGTTGAACTGCATCGCTGACATGGTCCGTGCATGGCACCGCGTCTGATCTGCCTCGCGTCGCTCAGCTCGTGGACGTCGTGGTGCATACTGCGCCTTGCACGTGTTTTGCTGGGCGAAACGAAACCTGATCGAGCGTGGTGGCCTGCTGGCGATCGCCGCGCTCGTGTTTTACGGCTGGTTCGCGTGTCCCTACATCGTCGAGAACGACAACGCTGAGTTCTCGGCGCTCGGCGCGGTGGGTGGGATCGCACATCCCTCTGGTTACCCGCTGTATGTGCTGTGGCTGCGGGCGTGGAGCTGGCTTCCGGTCTCGAGCCCTGCGCACTCCGCCGCGATCGCGACCGCGCTCCTCGGCGCCGCGCAGGTGCTCGTGCTGCACGCGGCGGCCCGCGCGTGGGGTGCGCGTCCGCTCGCCGCGACCCTGGCCGTAGGACTGTTTGCGACCGCACCGCTGGTCGCGCGCTACAACACCATCGCCGAGGCCTTCGCGCTCAACACCCTGATCGTCGCGTGCGTGCTGTGGCTCGCCGCGGCGCTTGGGCCGGTGCGCGGAGTCTGGCGGTGCGCGCTGCTCGGGCTCGTCGCAGGGCTCGGGCTCAGCAACCACATGACCTGTGCGCTCGTGGCGCCCGTCGGGATCCTGGGCGTCGTGCGTGGCGCTCGCGAAGCCGGGACGGCGCGGGCAGTCATCACCGTGGCGGCCAGCTTCGCGCTCGGGCTCACGCCCTATCTGTACCTGTTCATCGCGCCTGACCACGCGCTGTCGTGGCGGCACCCGGAGACGTTCGGTGATCTCGCGGACATCGTGCTGCGCCAGCAATTCGGCGGTCCGTTCGGCTTCGCAGGCCTCGGCGGCCAGGGCCACTGGCCGGATCAGCTTTCGGCGGTGATGTCGACGCTCGCTCGGTCATGGGTCTGGATCGGGCTGGCGATCGGCGTCGGTGCGCTCGGCGCTGGTGGAGCCAGGCGACCGGAGCCGGACGGCGAACCGCGGATCGGGTGGGCGATGCTCGCGACGAGCTTCGTGGTCGCGGGACCGTTTCTCGCGACGCGGTTCGATCTGCCGCTCGACATGTGGGGACGTTATGTCGTTCATCGGTTTCACCTGGTCCCGGTGCTGCTGCTCGTGATCCCGGTCGCCACGGGACTCGACTGGATCGGTCGCCGTCTGGCCGCCGCGCTGCCGGACGTCCGGCTCTCGAAGCTGTCGCCGGTGATCGGTGTGGTCCTGATCGTCAGCGCGATCCGGACGCTCCCCTATCTGCAGCGCTTTCACTCGCCGGCGATGGAGAACGAGGTCCGCAACACGCTGTCCTCGCTGCCCCCGAACGCCGTCGTGCTCGGTCCCGATAGCGAGCTCGACGTCGGGTTTCGCTACCTGCAGCTCGCGTGCGGCGAGCGCCCCGACGTGATGTACATCCGCTGGGGCTCGATGCAGCTCGACTGGTACCGCGCCCGGTTTGCTCGCGATGGCTTCGCCTTCGAGCCCGTCCCGGGGGATCTGAAGCGGGAGCTCGCAACCGCGGTGCTCGCGACCGGCCGGCCGCTGTTCGTCGGCTCGACGGACGGCGCCGCGCTCGAGCCCCTCCAGCTCTACCCATTCGGCATCTTGTTCCGCGTGCTGCCCGCGGACCAACGGTTCCCGCCGGTCGCAGAAGTCTTTGCGCTCAACCGCAAGCTGTTCGACGCGTTCGCGCTCGCTTACCCGCGACCGGGCCCCGACGACGAGTACGCGACCTGGGCGCACCGAAACTACGTGCGCGTATGGCAGCGAATCGGTGACGAGGCTGCCCGCGCCGGGCGACGCGACGAGGCCGCCAGCTCCTACGAGCTGATGCGCCAGCTGACGCCGCGCTAGGTCACGCGCGCCGTATCACCGCGCATTTGGCCGAAGCCTCCCCAGCTCCGCTCGTGCCCGAGCTCCGAGGGTTGGATGCGCAACGCAACTCGCGAGCAGCGGAGCGGCCTCGGCTGGCTTCGCTTCGCCCATCAAGCCAAGCGCGAGGTTGATCCGATTGGCGCAGTCCCTTGGATCGAGGGCGTACGCGACGCGGAATGCTGCCGTGGCCTCATGGACGTTGCCCTTGGCCAGCTCCGCCTTGCCGAGTGTGCGTTGCGCATGCGCATTCGGCCGCCAACGCGCGCCCTGTCGCGCCCACACGAGTGCGTCGTCGAGTTGCCCGTCCTCGAGCAGCATCAGCGCGAGGTTCGCCATGGCGATCGGTTCGCCGCCCTCGGCTGCTTGTCGCATCAGCTGCAGGCCGCGGCTGCGATCGGAACGGAGCGCAAGCAGCGCTTGCCGGAGTACGAGACGTGGCGACTTCGAGTGGCGAAGGCCTTCGGCAACCACCGCCTCCGCACGACCGATTTCACCCTCATCGTTCAAAGGCTCGATGATGGCCTCCACGTACATCGCCCACGCCCCACCGTCCGCGGGGTTGGACGCGACGGCACGTTCCCACAACGCTTCGGGGTCGCGCCATGCAGCCTGGGCGTCGAACGTTCGAAGCGCCGCACTGGCGAGCACTACGATCACCAGCAAGCGACGCAGCCACACGCGTTTGATCTGGACAATTGCCCAGCCCGCGATGAGTGCGATGCCAAGCGTCGGGAACAGCATGTAACGATCGGCGACGAGCACCATCTGCAACGGCAAGATCAGGTGGCCGATGGGAAGCCATCCGAATACCCAGAGCGCAGCGCCCGCGCGCAGCTCGTGCCTTGTCGTTTGGCGCCCGGTGTAAACCGCAGCGCCTGCGGCCACAAACCCGAGGACACCCAAGATGATCTCAGCAGTACTGGGCCCCGCGATACTGATCGGATACGAGACCGAGTTACGCGTGAGCATCGCGACGGTCTCGAGATAAAAGCCGTGTACGCCCGTGACGGTGGCAAGTCGCCCCGCCGGCGAGTGCACATCGGTGCCGATCACGGATGCTTGCTGCGCGAGGATCAGCACGGGAATGAACGCGAGCCCCGCCGCGATGCCAATCGCACCTATGCCAGCGATGCTGCGGCGCCAGGACTGTCGATGCTGCGGCAACGCGAGCTCGAGGCCGACGAGAGACGCTACCGCGAATGCGCCGACCGCCTTGCTCCACACCGCGAAGACGCCGCACACGATCGCCATCGCGAGCCACGTCGCTGCGCGTCCAGACCGAAATCGCGCGAAGCCAAGGGCGCACGCGCCCGCGAACATCACGGAGAGCAAGCCCTTGCGCTCGCTCACCCACGCAACGGACTCCGCGTGGAGCGGATGGAGCGCCCAGAGGAGGATCGCGAACCCTGCGATCCTGCGGTCGACGCCAAACGCGACCAGCGCCGCGAGCCACACGTAGATCGACGCGAGATAGAGGACCAGGTTCGTGATGTGGAAGCCGGGGAACCATGTGCCCCAGACCGCAAAGTCGAGCATCACCGAGACGTCCCGGACCGGCAGGTACTCGGGGGTGAGGACAAAGCGATGCGGCGAGTGGAGATCGAACACGATCGTCGACAGCGAGCTCCACGATGGCGATTGAAGGATCCAGTTGTCCCGGATGAGCCAATCGTCGTCGTAGTTGACGAGACCTCGACCGAGTGTGCCGGCGTACAGAACGAGCGCCCCCACGAGCGCGACCGCGACCAGCGCGAGGCCGGGGTCACGACGCAAGCGCTGTATAGCCCGCACGAACACGCATGATAGCGCGGCTCCGCCGTGCACGTGGCATAGTGAGAGCGTGGGAGCGATCCTCGTCGTCGATGACGAACAGTCCATGCGCGAGTTCCTCGCGATCTGCCTGCGTCGTGCGGGGCACGAGGTTGCAGTCGCGCAGAATGGCAGCCTCGGGCTCGAAGCCCTCAAGTCCAGGCAGTTCGACGTTGTCGTCACCGACCTCAAGATGCCCGGCGAGGTCGACGGCATTGCCCTGCTGAAGGCGATCAAGTCCGGTAGCGTTCGCTACACGGCAGTTGCAGGCGCAACACCGTCGATCCTGACACCCGAGATCATCCTGATCACCGCCTACGCGACAGCCGACACAGCGCTCGCGGCGATGAAGCTCGGGGCATACGACTACCTGATCAAGCCGTTCCCCGTCGAGGAGTTCAACGCAGTCGTCGATCGTGCGCTCGAGAAGCGCGCGCTCGTCGAAGCGAACGTCGCCCTGCGCGACAAGATTGCCGGTCGCGCCCGCCTCGGGATGATGCTCGGCAAGAGCCGCGGCATGCAGACCGTGTTCGAGGTCATCGGCAAGATCCACTCGGCGCGCACGAGCGTGTTGATCACCGGCGAGAGCGGTACGGGCAAGGAGCTTGTCGCTCGCGCGCTGCACACCGAGGGCAACCGCGCAAAATCTGCCTTCGTGCCGGTCAACTGCGGCGCGATTCCCGAGGAGCTCATGGAGTCAGAGCTGTTCGGGCACAAGCGCGGCTCGTTCACTGGCGCCATCGCCGACAAGCCGGGTCTGTTCCAGCAGGCGGATAACGGCACGCTCTTTCTCGACGAGATCGGCGAGCTATCGCCGAATCTGCAAGTGAAGCTGCTGCGCGTCCTTCAGGAACGCAGAGTCAAAGCGGTCGGTTCGGGCGACGAGGTCGATGTCGACGTCCGCGTGATCGCTGCGACCAATCGCGACCTCGAAGCCGAAGTCAGGCGGGGTGCGTTTCGTGCGGACCTCTACTACCGCCTGCACGTGATCGAGATCCACATCCCGCCCCTTCGCCATCGGCGCGAGGACATCCCGTTGCTCGCCGACCACTTCTTGCGGCGCTTCGCCGCGGAGCACGGCCGCCAGCTCCAGCTCAGCAGCGAAGCGATGCGCAAGCTCGAGAGCTACGACTTCCCGGGCAACGTGCGCGAGCTCGAGAACTTGATCGAACGCGCGGTCGCGCTGTCCTCGGGGGCCATCATCGGCGTGAGTGACTTGCCGGAGATTCGTCCGACACACAACGCCGTAAACATCCCGACCGAGTTCCCTGCCGATGGCATCGACCTCGACCACCTGCTCGCCGACTTCGAGCGTGCATGGGTGCTCCGGGCGCTCGAACAGACCAACGGTGTTCGCAAAGCGGCGGCGAACCTCCTCGGGATCAGCTTCCGGTCGATGCGCTATCGGCTTGCGAAGCTCGGGTTCGACAAAGCCACCGACAGCGACGACGAGCCGCCGCCCGAGTAGTCGAACCTTGGTCCCTACCCCCACCGTACCCCGCGCTAATTGGCAGCGATGGGCGTGAATTGTCACCCGGCAGACGCGGCTCCTCTCTAACTTCATCCACGCTCGGCCCGAGGTGGCACAACCGTTGCT
>JAYVWH010000976.1:0-7683 GCA_043786265.1 Kofleriaceae bacterium
GCGTTCATCACCGAGCCGCGGATCACCGCACACATCCTCGACCACCTCGGCCTGACCTCCGACTTCGTTCCCATCGCTCGCGCACGATGACGGAGATCAGGTTGGGATGCGAGAGCTTGCTGGCGACGCGCGCCTCGCGCTTGAATCGCTCGATGAGCCGGCGGTCGTGGGCGAGCTGATCGCGCATGACCTTGATCGCGACCTCGCGATCGAGCCGGAGGTTGGTGCCGCGATACACGGTCCCCATCGCACCCGAGTCCAGCTCGCCGTCGATCCGATAGCGCCCGAGCACGACCGTGCCGATCAGATCCGACGTCGTCGCTGCCATCCAGCGAGTACGTCAGATCGGAACGAACAACACAGGACACCCGGCAGCGCGGATCACGTGTTCGGTGTGGGAGCCACGCAGCACGTCGAGCACGCTGTCGTGCCCGCGTGAGACCATCACGATCAGCTGGGCAGATTGTTCGCGCTCCACGCTGAGCACCACGTCTTCGAGCTTGCCTGCGATCTGCACCACTGCGATCGGGAGGCCCCCCAGATCGAACGGCTCGCCCGGGGTGGCGGCATGGACCACCACGATGTCGACATCGGTGAGATGAACGAGATCGAGCAACACGCGCGCGGCCGTGATCCCCGCGATCGCCTCGGCGCGGGTGCCCGCTGGTACGACGATGCGATGCAGCGCGAGCGCGCCGGTGGCGGCGTCGGCGAAGCCGTGGCTCGCGTTCTGGACAATGAGTGTCGGCACCTTCACGTTGCGCGCGATGGCCTCCGCCACGCTGGCGTGGAGCAGCGCGGAGACGCCATGGCGGGCGTGGGTTCCAGTCACCACGAGGCCTGGCGCGATGCGCTCGAGAGCATCGATGACGGTGTCGGCGACGTCATCACAGCACTCGTGCACGAGCCGAGCGCTCTCGATCGGCCGCCGCCAGCGCTCGGACATCACCGTGGCGTCGGGCAGCCGCGCGACATCGAGATCGCGTGCGTTGCCGTGCAGCGTGACGAGGCGTGCCTGGCTGGCGGCGGCCAGTGCGCAGGCGTGGACAAATGCGGCGGCGTCGTCACCGGATAGGTCGGTCGCAAAGGCGATCACGGGGGGCGTCACGTCGTCATGCTCGGGGCGGGATGGGACCATGGTCTCACAAGCAGTGTGGCGCACCGCCAGAACGTGCAAAAGACAGTCGACGACGCGGCCGGAGCATTGCACAGTGCGGGGCAATGCCTTCGAGCTGGCTGTTCGCGCTCATCGGTGGCGGCCTGATCGGTACCGCGGCCGCGCTGCTGTTCGCCGCGCACGGTCGCATTGCTGGAATCAGCGGAGTTCTGGGGGCGCTGCTCCCCCCGGCCGCGCGCGATCGACACTGGAGGCTCGCGTTCATGGCGGGAGTCCTCGCATCGGGCGCGCTGAGCACGGTGGTGGCGCCCCAGCTGGTCGGCTCGTCGACGCGCTCGCTTCCGCTGGTGATCGCGGCGGGCCTGATCGTCGGGTTCGGCACGCGGCTGGGCAGCGGCTGCACGAGCGGTCATGGCGTGTGCGGCTTGTCCCGATTGTCGACGCGCTCGGCCGTCGCGGTCGGCGTCTTCCTGACCACCGGAGCGATCACCGCGTGGATCGTGGGAGCCGTGTCGTGAGCGCGGAAACCACGCAGAGTCGCAGCGTGGCGGGCATCGTGCTCGCTGCGGTCGCCGGTGCGCTGTTCGGCGTCGGGCTCCTCATCTCTGGCATGACCCAGCCGGCGAAGGTCATCGGTTTTCTCGATGTCACGCGTTCGTGGGATCCGAGCCTGGCGTTCGTGATGGGCGGCGCTGTCGTCGTCAACTCGGTGCTCTACCGGCTCACCCAGCGGCGTTCGGGCCCGTGGTTCGATCGGAAGTTCCACCTGCCGACCCGGCGCGACATCGATCTGTCGCTGGTCGCTGGAGCGGCATTGTTCGGAATCGGCTGGGGGCTCGGTGGGCTATGTCCCGGACCTGCGCTGGTCTCGGCCGCGGCCGGCAATGTCGCAGCGCTCGCGTTCACGGGAGCGATGCTCGTCGGCATGCTCGTCCAGCACCGCAGCGCGCGCAGCTGACTGGCGCAAGCGGTGCGCGAATCCGTAGGCCCGTAGCGGCACGTCGCCAAACCGGGTTAAGACGGAACAACCATGATGCTCCGGCAGCTCTTCGACCAGGTCTCGAGCACGTTCAGCTACCTCCTCGCGGACGAGCAGAGCGTCGAGGCGGTGTTGATCGATCCGGTGTTCGAGCAGCACACGCGCGATGCCGCGCTGATCCGCGAGCTCGGCGTGAAGCTGCTATGCACGCTCGATACGCACTGCCACGCCGATCACGTGACTGGCGCGTGGCTGATGAAGGCGGCGTTCGGCAGCAAGATCGGGCTCTCGCCGGTCTATGGCGCGACGAACGTCGACCTGCCGCTCAACGAGGGTGATGTCATCCGGTTCGGGGGGGGGGCACTCGAAGTGCGTGCGACCCCGGGCCACACCGACGGCTGCCTGTCGTTCGTCACCGCGGATCGAAAGATGGTGTTCACCGGCGACGCGCTGCTTGTACGCAGCGCAGGACGCACGGACTTCCAGCAGGGTGACGCGCATCGGCTGTTCCGGTCGATCCGCGAGCAACTGCTGAGCCTGCCCGACGGCTGCACGGTGTGGCCGGCCCACGACTACAGCGGCCGCACGTCGAGCTCGGTCGGCGAGGAGCGCAAGCACAACCCGCGTATCGGCGGCTCTGCCCGCGAGGAAGACTTCGTCGGCTACATGAACAACCTCGCGCTGCCACACCCCAAGCAGCTCGAGGTCGCGCTGCCGGCGAACATGCGCTCGGGCCAGCCCGAGGCAGGCAAAGCGCCGGCTGCTCCCGACTGGGGCCCGGTCGTCACGACCTACGCCGGATTCCCGGAGATCGAGCCCGAGTGGGTCGCGCGTCACCGCGACGCCATCCACGTGCTCGACGTGCGTACGCCGCCCGAGCTCACCGGCGAGCTCGGTCACCTAGAAGGAGCCCAGCTGATCCCGCTCGACGAGTTGCGCGCGCACACGTCCGAGGTGAAAGCCGATAAACCGGTCATCGTCGTCTGCCAGACCGGGCGCCGGTCGGCGCTCGCGACCGGCATCCTGGCCAAGGCCGGCATCACCCGCGTCGCTAGCCTCGCCGGTGGCATGGTGCGCTGGCGCGAGCTCGGTCTTCCGAGCTGATCCGCTGCGGGAGCTGCTCGTGGTATCACGTGCGGACAATGCGCTTTCCGCAGTGGGTGCCCGGTCGAGCCGATCTTCCCGGGCTTGGCCTGGCCGCGATCGTCGGCGGTAGCGCGCTCGCACTCGCGCGCGTGCTCCCGCGCTCGCCGTACATCTCCGACATCCTGATCTCGCTCGTTCTCGGCGCACTCATCCTCAACACGCCGATCGGGCGGAGCATCGGCCTCCAGCTGCCCGGTGCCGACCGCGAGCCCGATCGCTACGCCCCTGGCCTGCGCTACGCCGGCAAATGGGTGCTTCGCCTCGGCATCATCTTGATGGGCCTCAAGGTCCAGACGAGCTTCTTCGGCGGCAGCGAGCTGCTGCTGATCGCCGGCGTCGCGGCGGTGTCCGTCCCGAGCGCGTTCTATGTCGCGCACGCGCTCGGCGCGGCGGTCGAGGTGAGGCGGCCGCTCGTCGATCTGCTCGCCGGCGGCACGATGATCTGCGGTGCGTCGGCCGTCAATGCGATCGCGCCGGTCGCCAAGGCACACCGACAGGAGCAGGGCCTCGCGATCGCCGTCGTGTTCATGTTCAGCGTCGTCGCGCTCGTCGCGTTCCGGCCGATCGCCGCAGTGATCGGGCTGCCGTCGGCGTACGCCGGGCTGTGGAGTGGGCTCGCGGTCAACGATCTGTCGAGTGCGATCGCCGTCGGCTCGCAGATGGGCGGTACCGGGGAGATCATGGCCGCCGCGGCGAAGTCCGCGCGCATCCTGCTGCTCGCGCCGGTGCTCGTGATCCTGTCGCTGATGCGCCGCGAAGGCGGACCCATCAGCGTCCGCAAGAGTATCCTCGACGCGTTGCCGCGCTTCTTGTTCGGCTACATCGGGCTCGCGCTCGTCCGCATCGCGGGCGACCGGATGTTCGGTACTGCCGCTGGCTGGCACGCGGTGATCTCGGCCGACAAGTTCCTCGTCGACTTCACGATGCTGACCGTCTCGGCGGGCATCGGGCTTCATCTCGCGATCAAGTCGCTGGTGTCGTCGAGCCCGCGCGCGATGCTCGTCGGCGGCGGCACCTCACTGTGGATGGCCGGGCTCACGCTCGGCATGATCGTCGCCGAATCTCGCGGCGGCCACGCGCTGGCGGCGCTGATCGGCGCCGGCGCGCTCGTTGTCAGCTATCTCGCTTACCGGCTCGGCACGCGTGCCGAAGTTCAGCACCGGCTCCTGGTGCGCCGGTTCGAGAGTGGCGCTCCGCTGTCTCTGGCTGAGGCGACGCACTTGCTCGACGATCGCGATCGCACGGACGCACTCGACGATGCATTCCTGCGCCGCGTGCTGGTGCAGCTCCATCCGACCATCGGCGAGCTGATCCCGATCCGGGACAGCCCGCTGCCGCACGGTGAAGGCTGCCGGTGGGTGACGTACTGGGAAGGCAAGAGCGGATGGGCGTTGGTCGCCCTCAGTCGCGACCCCGGCTCGACGACGCCGATCCACGCGCATCCGCACCGGTTGCTCGGCAAGGCGATCGAGGGAGTCCTCGAAGAGCTGCGGTTCCGCGAGCACGGTGGCGGCGACATCGAGCTCATGTCGCGTACCGTGCTCGGCCACGAAGAGCTCGTCGAGACCGAGGCGATGAGCACGATCCACGTGGTCCGCGCTGTCGGCGCGAAGGCCGCGATCGATCTGCAGCTGCGCGGTCCGGAGATCGGCCAGGCCGGTCGCGTGATGCGCGTGCAGGAACCCGTCGACATGACGACACTGGTCGTCGGCGCGCATCTTCACGTGCACGAGGAAGCCGATGTTCGCCCCGGTCACGGTGGCGAGGGCGCGAGTGCGGGCAGGGTGACCGTGTCCGCGTCACCGCCTGCGTGATCGCTAGCGCTTGCGACGGTCGGCGCGCAGGCGCCGGACCTCTTCTTTGAGGTTTGTGATCTCCTCATCGCGCGCCGGCAACGCGCCTGCGCTCGACTGAGCTCCTCGAATAAGCCCTTGGCGCTGACCTGGATCGATCGCTTGAGCCCTGGTCGTAGAAATCGATCAGCACCGGCGCGCCGGCCCGCATCATGGCCGCGGTGCTCTGCTACTTCGCGGCAGGCAGCGGCAACGCGCCGACCGGCGCCGCGACCAACGGCCACGTGCGCGATGGCAGCTCGGGGTTCCAGTAGCGCCCGGCATAGCTGACGACGGCGGCCGCCTCCTCGTCGCTGAGGTTCGCGCCGAACTTGCGCATCTTCTCGATCGTCTTCTTCCATGCCGCTTCACCGAGCCGCTGCTGCGTCAGGTAGTCAACGCTGTGGCAAATCTGGCACTGCGCGTAGACGACGTCGGTCGTGGGATCGCCTTCGGGCAGCTTGCCCGCGATCAGTGCGGCCTTGTCGACGGCGGGCAGCGGCGGCGGAGTCGGTGCCGTCGCCGCCGAACCCGGCGCGGGCGTGGGGGCGCTCTGCTCGGACTTGCACGCTGTGAGCGCAACCACACACGCGAGCACGCACAGCCGGTTCACGAGCGCACCTCCACGGTGACGAGCTCGACGGCGTTGTAGAGGTAGCCGGATGGATTCCACACGGGCGCGACGGGCTGCGTCGCTCCGCTACCATCGGTTGCGCGCGCTCCGATCTTGTACGTGCCGGGCGTGGCCTGCCACGCATGGCGGAACACGCGGAAGCCGTAGCTGCTGTCCTTGCCGTCGAGCGTTGCGGCCTTCCACGTCGTGCCGCCGTCGACGGTGACGTCGACCTGCTTGATGCGGGCCTCGCCCGAGAACGCGACGCCGACCAGCTCTTGCGGGCCTGGTTTGAGCACGTCGCCATCAGAGATCGATCCGAGCTGCGACTTGACGACGAGCTTGGTCATCGGCTTCATCTGATCGGGCGGTACCGGCTGACCGGCCGCACCTGGCTTCTCGGGGAAGCGATATGCCGTCTCGTAGAAGAAGCCCTTCGGCTCGTCGGCACGCAGCTCGACGCTCGACAGCCACTTCACCCAGTCATCACCGACCCAGCCGGGGACGACGAGTCGCGCGGGGTAGCCGTGCTGTGGGGCCAGCGGCTGGCCGTTCATGCGCAGCGCGATCAACGTGTCGGGGTGGATTGCCTTGGCGATCGGCAGGCCCCGGATGAAGGCCGGTGTCTTGTCGAGCGTGGGGCGCTCCATGCCCTGCAATTGCACGAACGTCGCGTCCTTGGTCGCGCCTGCCGCTGCGAGGACGTCGGCAAACCGCACGCCGGTCCACTCGGCGTTGCCCATCGCGCCCCACCGCCACTGCACGCCGGGCACACGCGGTTGAAACAGACCACGGCCGTTGCCGGCGCACTGCAGCACCGCCTCGACGGTGGTCTGCTTCATCTTCTCGAGGTCCGCGAGCGACAACGACAGCGGCTTGCCGACGAGGCCCTTGACGTCGAGCTTCCAGGTCTGCGCCCACGTCGTGGGGTCGCCGACGGGCATGTCGAAGTGGTTGCGAATGTAGAACCGCTCGAGCGGCGTGAGCCGCATCGTGAACGTGTCGCGTGCCGACTCGTAGTTGGCGGGCCGCGCTGCGAGCTCGTAGAGGTGACCGGTGCCCTCCGCACGCGCCAGGTGAGGCGCGCGCAGCCACGACATGCTTCCGATCGCGACCCCTGCCGCCGACGCGGAGAGGAACGTTCGCCTGTTCATCAGGACGAACGCTAACACGCAACAGGGCGGCGACGCCGGTCAGGGGCTGCAGGCAGCACGGCCGCGCAGTTGGGAGCCGATGGTTGCATGGGTCGCCAGTGCATCGACACACAGCGTAGGCTCGACACCGGCTCCAGAGCGCCCCGTTCGCCTACGACCAGCTCCAGATTCCATGCACGATCAGCCTCGGCGTCGCGTGCGTCGAGCCCGGCGGCGAGCCGCCCACGCCGACCGCTCGGATCGCAAAGGCCGACGCGAACCTCTACGAAGCGAAACGCTCGGGCCGCCATCATGCGGTGGGCTAACGACACCGAATCGCTGGCCGATGCCAGGCCGTGTGTCCGGCGAACGGACGAGCCCGTCACTTGATCTTCGTGCTTAGCTTGTCGTGCTCGGCCTGAAGACGTCGTCGATCAGCCTCGCGCTGTGATTCGAGGCGCTTCACCTCGCTCTTCAACTTCGCGATCTCGACTCTTGATCGATGCGGTGGGCCCTTGCATGACGAGCGAGGCCGCCGGTCTACGCGCAAACGATGATCGCCGAGCTGCCCGATGCCGATGCCGATGCCGATACCGATGGATCGACTCGTCCGATATCGCGTCGAGCTCGCGTACAGTTTCGATCACCCAGAGCATCCGCTGCTGACGCGCCGGAAGTTGCTGCGGTGTGGGCGGCACCTCGACCTTGGTAAGGTCTATTGGCGCTGTGATGGCCCACGCGTTGAAAGGAAATGCGTTGCGCAACGCGAGCCACGCCGCGTTTGCAGCATCATCCAGCTCACGCTGTGTCACTGCGTTCTAGGCCCGCCGTCCGCCGCACAGCTCATGGTGCGATTGGACTCG
>JAYVWH010000977.1:0-1624 GCA_043786265.1 Kofleriaceae bacterium
GATCGTCGCGTTCCGGATCCTCGCGGAGCGGGAAGCCGAGCCTGTAGAGCTCGCGCCGCCCGCGGCGATGCCGCTACCGCCCAGCCTCGCGAAGCTGTCAAACCCGGACCTCCGTAAGGTCCGCCCGCTCGAACAACACTAGAGCCGCGCACCGAACTAGTTTGCGAACGTTGCGATCACGGGCGCGTGATCCGACGCGTCCTGGCCCTTGCGTGCGTTGCGATCGATCGTGCACGCGGTCGAACGCTCGGCCATCGGCGGCGTCGCGAGGATGTAGTCGATGCGAAGGCCCTGGTTCTTGAAGAAGCTGACGCCGCGGTAGTCCCACCACGAGTACACGCCGCCGTCGGGGTTGTGCTTGCGAAACAGATCGACGAACCCGAATCCGACGATGTTCGCGAATGCCTCGCGCTCCTTGGGGCTGCAGTGGAGCTGGCCGGCCCACTTCTCGGGCAACGCGACATCGCGATCATCGACGGTGACGTTGGTGTCGCCGCACACGATCAAGCGCTCGGTCGGCTTGGCGTGCGTGTCGAGGTACCGGCGCAGCCGCTGGTACCAGGCGAGCTTGTAACCGAACTTGGCGGACTCGAGGTCCTGACCGTTCGGCACGTAGATGCAGACCACGCGCACGTCGCCGATCGTCGCGGCGATCATACGCGCCTCGTCATCAGACTCGCCGTCGCTAAACCCGCGGGTGACGTCCGTGGCCGCGAGCCGCGATGCGATCGCGACGCCGTTGTAGCTGCGCTGGCCGTGCGTGACGACCTGGTAACCGAGCTTGGTGAGGGCGGCAGTCGGGAAGGCGCGGTCCTCGACCTTCGTTTCCTGCAGGCACAGCACGTCGGGTTGCTCGGCCGTGAGCCAGGCGATGAGGCGATCGGTCCGCGCGCGGATCGAGTTGATGTTCCAGGTCGCGAGCTTCACGGAGGGCAACCTACATCGTCCCACCTCGCTTTTGTGCAACCAGCAATTCGCCGATCTGTCTGGGGGAATGAGGGGCGCGGCAACGCTGTTAGATCGGCAACGGCCTCTCGTACGTGGAGATGCATATGAAGGCAGAGATCAACATGACCGTGTGGAGCATCATCGAGCGCCTGCAGCGTCGGCTGGAGCGCCAGGGCATGAATCCGCAGGAGGCCGACCGCGCGGTCGCCACTGCACTGCGAACGCTCGCGACCCGCTAGCGCTTTGATCGAGCTGCGATCGTGGCTCCGCGCCGCCAGGCAGTGACGTCAGCTCGTCGGTAGCTGCGAGGCTTCGGTCTTCGGATCGAGATACTTCGCCAGCTTGCCGTGGATGTAGTCCTTGGCCCTGCTGCGCCACAGAAAGCCTGGATCCTCGCCACGGAACTGCGCCTTGCCGTTCCCCAGGGTGAGCTCCCCGTCGATCTTCACGACGAGGTACCTACCGGAGAACCGGGCACGCTGCGGCTCGGTCCACGTGACCTTGATGCCGTGGCGGTTCGCAAGATACACGCCAAGGATCTCGAGACGAGACTTCGCGTCGGTCTCGGAGAGCGAGTACTGAAAGTCGATCTCCATCGGCTTGTTCCTACGTTTTAGCACGGTCAGTGCGACGACGTCTCGCCGTGGGCGCCCGTGTCGAGGCTCCGGCGCTGGTC
>JAYVWH010000978.1:0-3385 GCA_043786265.1 Kofleriaceae bacterium
GAGATCCCGGAACGCCGGTGGCGTGATGATTATTTTCGCCACGTCTTTGATTTTGGTCGTTGACCAGGCTTGCCGTCGGTTCGTGCGCTCAAGTAGCGAAAAACCTCCTCGGCTTCGTAATAAGCGCCGGTGCGCTCGAACGCGCGATCGGCCTCCTTCGCCTCGGCGATGAACGCCGCGAAGCGTTCGGCTCGGGTGGTCTCTCGTTCGATCGCTTCCATCATGAATGCGTGCGCGCTAGTCCCTGCCGCCTTCGCGGCAGCTTCGACGCGCGCCTTGAGCTCGACAGGCAACTTCAGGCTCGTTGCGTGGATCGCCATGGTAGTCAAAACATACTACCCGACGAAACTCGTGTCGAGCGCCGTAGACTCCCAGCACTCGCTCGATCGAGACCACTCAGGCCCGGCGGCCGTGGGCGAGTCGCCATCTACGGGCAGGATGTGTAGGGGTAGCAGGTCGAACAAGTCCAGAAGCATTCGGGATCCGCGCAGCCTGCGAGGCCATCGCCGTCGAGGTCCTCACCCGGCGCGCAGCTCTCGAGCGGAGTGGCGCTGGTCAGCGTGCGCACGACGGTGATGTATGACCCGGCAACTACGCCGTAGAGCAGTAATCGCCCCTCGGTCGAGTCGTACGCATTCGAGAACGTGCCGACGAGAGGGGTGTCGTCGATGTGCGCCAGACCATCCGTGGTGCGGCTCCACACGGCGGTTGTAACGTTGCCGATCAGCAGCGTCTCGCCCGCACGCAGGTCCGTGACTGCGCGCCACTGCGAGCCTGCCGCCGGCAGCGGCGCAGCGTCCCAGCCCATCGGCGCGCGAGCCAAGATGCCATCCACGAGTGTCGCGATGAGGACGGACGACTCTGGATCCCACGCGAGCGAAGTGACGACATTGTTCGCGCCAACGCTGGGGCCAAGCGTCGACCAGGTCGCGCGGTCTGGCGCGAGCGCTTGCAGTCCCCCCGGCCCCAACGCCAGCATCTGTTGCTGGATCGGATCGAAGGCGAGCACCGGCGGGTACGAGCACGATCCTGCGATCGCAGCGGCCGGTAGCTGCGTCCATTGGTCGGAGCTCAGCTCCCACGCGGTCATGCCACCGGTGCCCAGGATCGCGACGATGGCCCCGCGAATCGGATCGTACGTCAGCGAGCCGCACGGGGCGGTCGCGGGTGCCTGCACGCCCTGACGCGTCCACTGCGTGTCGTACTTCCACGTCGCACCGGCCACTGTTGTACTCCACGGGCCGCGCTCGAGAACGACGAAGCCGTGGCGCGTCGGATCAGCTGCGAGTAGCCCCACCGACGGCGCCGCCCCTGCGACCGCTGTCCAGCTCGTGCCTAGCTCGTAGACATCGTTCGTGAGCGACATCGCAAACGTGACCAGGCGTTGGCGAGCGCTGTCGTAGGCCGCATCGAAGTTCGCGGCCGTGTGGGCCAACGTCGCGGTTGTGTCGATGCTCCAGCTTCCGCCTGTGAATCCGTACACGGTGGTGACGACGGAGTACTGATCTCCGCCCATGAGCAGCAGGTGGCCGCGGGTCGCATCGTAGGCGAGCGTGAAGCCCGATGACGGAAGCGGGAACAACGGAGACACGTTTGTCCACGTCGTGCCGTCGTAGTCCCAGACCAAAGCCGAGCTGTCGGGATCGTCCGCTGCAGCCAGCAGCACGTGCTGCGTGGACGGGTCATACGCGAGGGCGCCGCCCCACGAGAAGCTGGCGGGAGCGACCGCGACGAGGAGCCAGGTCGTTCCCGACGCAGTGATGGCCCACGCCCCGCCGCCGGATGCCACGGCGAACAATCGGTTGCGCGCTTGATCGTAGGTGAACCGCAACTGGGAACCTGTTCCCAAGTTCGGCGATGTCGTGGTCGTGCGGGCTTGCCATCCACCTTGCACCCACTCGTACAGCGCGACCGAGTACGGCGGTTTCGCCGCGACGAGCACGAGCCGACTGCGATCCGGATCGAACACCAGCGCGAGGATCTCGCCGGTCGGCACCGCGGTCGGCATGTTGGCGGTCCATGCAACGCCATCCCACTCCCACAGCACGCCGCTCGATGCGACGTGAACGAACCGCCCCCGCATCGGGTCGTAGGTCGAGCGCCTCGGTTGCTCGAAGGCAGGCGCTACGAGCGTCGCAGTCCATGCGCGGTCCTCGCTCGAGCAGCGCGAATCGCAACCGTCGCGTGACACGGCGTTGGCATCGTCACACTGCTCGCCAAGGCCGAGGTCCGCGACTCCGTCGCCGCAGCGCTCCTCCGATCGGCAGTCACCCCGGCAGCCGTCACCGGACGCCTGGTTGCCGTCGTCACAGAGCTCGTCGCTCTCCATGACGTGATTGCCGCAGCCGCGCGGCAGGCAGATGCCACCGAAGCAGCCACCCACGATCGCACTCGTGCTGCAACCGGTCCCGTCCGCGAGATCCGCACACGCGACGAGCTGCTCAGGCCGCTCGCACCCGTAGGGCTCGTTGCACATGCTTCCGGCCGGACAGGCCAATCCGCCAGCGCACTGAACGAGGTCGGCCTGCAAACATCCCGTCGTGCCCACCAAGAGTGCGACCAGCCACGACCAGTGGACCATTGAGCCATTCTGAGAACTGACCTGCGCCGCCACAACTCGACATCGTAGAGCGGTTCGGGCTCGGGTCGGGCGAAGGACGTCGTCGATCCTGCGAAGGCGCTGTGTGCCCCAACCGCACACGTGTCGCTGTCTGTCGGAGGCGCGTCCGAGCTCGGGCTCGAGCTGCACCTCGATCATCCCAGTGTTAGAAAAACCGGTTCATCAACGTTACGACTCGCGACGTGATCGCGAGGTTCCAGCGACGAGACGCGCAGCCAGCCACGCGGGTCAATCCACGGGTGCGTCGGCATCGAGCGCCGTGAGACCGGTCCCCCACGCAGCCAGAGCCTCCGGATCGAGGAGCGAGATCGTGATCGATCGCAGGTGTCGCGGCGCGAACTCCGCAAACGTCCGGATCGCCTCAAGCGTCACGCGCGCACCAAGGCCGTGCGGCACACCACCGATGCCCGTGCCGAGCGCGGGGAACGTGATCGTCCGGTAGCCACGGCGCTCCGCCTCAAATAGCGTCCGCAGTACCGCCCGCTGGATACAGATCGCACCGTCGGCCGCTGCTGCCGCGTGCGCCACCGCTTGGCACTGCAGGCCGTGTGGCCCTGTCCACACGACCTGCCCCATCGTGACCGGCGCCTGCGCCATCGCGCTGGATCCGACGATCAGCCTGCGCCGCCACGGTCCAGCCGGGATGCAGCTCGTCGGATACGCGCGCGACGCGCGCACGCTTCTCGCAGATAGGCGGCGATCACTGCGCGCTGGGTCTCGATCTCCTCGGTCGTCATCGAGCGCGAGTGATCGACCACGAGCACG
>JAYVWH010000979.1:0-3428 GCA_043786265.1 Kofleriaceae bacterium
CGCGCGTTGACGATGACGAGCGCATCGCTCTGCGCTTCGATCGTGCCGGGTAGATCCTCGGCCACGACGAGCGAAGTCTGCGCGACAGGTTCCGTGGTGACGCCAGCCGCCTTGATCTCGGCCTCGGTCATCGTGACCGTGGTCGAAGTCTTCGCCTCGGCGGTCTCGGCAGCCGGTTGCGACTCCGGCGATTTCGAGCTGTTGCACGCGGCGATCGCGATCAGAAAGAGCAGACGGGTCATGGCAGTTTCGCTCCTGTTAGCCGATCGAGATCGATTCGCGAGCGGCGCGCGCCGAGCTCCATGTCGAGCGCGGTCGATTCGTCGTCCGCCGCGCCTCGATACGCATCGAGCAGCTCGAGGACGCTGAGCTCCCCGGCTTCGTAGCCGAGCGTCGTCATACGTACGAGGTCTCCGGTGGTTTGTTTTCTGAAATCGATTGCGGTGCTTCGAAGGCTGACGGCCTCCTCGCGCGCACCCGCGACCTCACCGGCGACCTCCGAGGCGATCAGTGCACGTCGTCCCCGAGCGGCGCGTGCCTCACCCTGGGCAATGCGACCAAGAGCCAGGGATCGATCCCAGAGCGGGAACGCGAGGGACGCTCCGGCGACGAAGCCATCCGCGCGTCCAGCCGCGCCCATGTCGGCGCCTTTCCATCCCAGCTCGAAGCGCACGTCTGGCAACCACCAGCGCGCCGCCGCGGAGCGGTCGAGCTCGCTGGCACGCGCGACGAGGTCGAGGGCAACGACATCCGGACGCTGCAGGCTCGAGGTAGCGAGCGTTTCGAAATCCGGCGGATCGCCGTCCGGCAGCAGCGTGCCCGTGGCATCGGCGGGCGTCCTGCCGATCAGAGCACTCAGGCGCGCGCGGGCGCGTACGAGCTCGGCGCGCTCGGTGGCCAGGCGACCGTTCGTCACGGCCTGCTCGCGTTCGAGACGCTTCCGATCGTACGCGGCCGCGTCGCCGCGCTTCTCGCGACGAGACACGATCTCGAGTGCCTGGGCCACGCGCCCCACCCACGCTTCGAGACCTGACACCCGTTGTTGACGATACAGAACGTCGTAGAACCGCAGGCGCGCGGTTGCCGCGATCGAGAGTCGCGTCGTATCGCCATCTTGCCGAGCGGCTCGTGCTCGTAGATCGCCGGCCTCTCCGCGGAGCCGCCGGCGGCGCGCGATATCGATCGTCTGCGATACGACGAGGTAATTCTCCCGCGTGCCTTCAGAGCCGAAGGTCTGCTGGCGCGTGTATGACAGCTCCGGGTTGGGGTAGGCGCGCGCCGCGTCTGCTCGGCCCTCCTCGGCGTCGACGGCGCCATCGATCGAGTCAGCAAGCGGCGTCCGGCCGAGCGCACTGACGATCACCTCGTGCTCCGTGAGCGTAGCGGAGAGGGCCTGCTCGTCCGCGACCGCAGTCCTCGCGTGCATCGCGAGCACGCAACCGATCAATGTCGAAATCCGAAGCACGATTTCACCTGCGTCCACGTTTGGTCTTGCGCTTTGCCTCGATGAGCTTCTCGAGTCGATCGAGATTTTCGAGGTCAGCGTCTGCGGCCATGTCGACGAACGCCGCGAGAACGGGCGCGCGGTCCCTGGGAAGCAGCTCGCCGACGAGCTTGGAGATCAGTCCTCGGTGATAGTCGGCGCGGCTGATCCGTGGCGCATAGACGAAGGAGTGGCTCTGCTTCTCGCGCTGGAGCAGCGTCTTGCGGAACAGGCGATCGAGGGTGGTCTGAACCGTGTTGTACGCACGTTCGCGGCCGAGCGCAGCGATCACGTCCTTGACGGTCACCCGCTCGAGCCTCCACGCGATTCGCATCACCTCTTCTTCGAGGTCGCCGAGGGTCGGCAGCGTCTTCATCCCCCGCAGCCTAGGGTGACAAACTCCTATCGTCAATAGGAGTATGGCCCGGCCTCAGCCGAGGAGTGCTTCGAGTGCGTCGTGAACCGAGGACGCGTGGAGAACCGCGAGGAGCACGATCGAGGACACGGCCACCGCAACGATCGCCAGGAGAAAGCGCGCTGCGCGATCGCCCGCGGATCCATCGGCGAGAACCGCCGCCACACGTTCTTCAACCGCGTGCGCCGAAGGTGGAAAGCTCGGCGCGAGCCTGGTGCGCACGCCCAGCCGACACACCTTCACCATCGCGCTCGCGACCGACTCGGCGCTTCCGGTCTCGGCGGCCGCGCGTGCATCGCAGAGACGCTCCGTCGCCGAGTCCCACAGAGCACGAATCAGCGACGCCACTGGAGCTCCCACGGACGAGAACATGTCGACGACGAGCCGGCGAACGATGTCGTGGTGCCGGATGTGCGCGTGTTCGTGCGCGAGCATCGCGGCGCGTTCGTCCTCGTCAAGAGCATTCCAGGTCCCCGTCGAGACGAAGACCTCGGGATCGCGAAATCCGGCGACAAAGCAGATCGCGTCGGGGCTGTCGACCCACCAGATGCCATCGGTGTGGTGACTCATGCGCCGCAGCCGAGCGACCGTGCGACGACGGCGGACGATCGTCGCGGCGAGCGTCGCGGTCCGCACGATGGCGGCGATTCCCGCGAGCGCGACGAGCGAGACGGCCCAAGTTCGATTTACCCACGGCCCACCATGTCTGACGCAGAAGTGAGCCTCGTGATGATGCTCATAACAATGATCGACGCCGATCGCCGAAGCGAGCAGGAGAATCGCGATGACCGCGACTCCGAGAATCACCGGAATCACCGCAGCAAGCTCCACGGCGCGCCGCTCCGCCGCCGGTCCCAGACGACGCAGCGCGTGACGGCCGGCTCGCAGCGCGACGATCGAGAGCAAGGACAGCCCCCACGCCACGACGACGAATACGAGGCCGAAGCCGACGAGGCTACCGAGCTGCATGCGGGGTATTGCTCACTTGAAGAATGTATCAACTGAGCACTGGACACACAAGCGCACGCCGACTAGCGTTCAAGGAGTGGTGGTTGCCAAGCCTGGTCTGCCGGCCGTGCTCGATGCGCGGAAGGTGAAGCGTGCAGCGACGGGGCTGCCGGTCGAAGACGCGGTGCAGAGCGCCTGTGAGGTGTTCCAGGCGCTCGCGAATCCGACGCGGATCCGGATCATGCACGCGCTAGCGCACGACGAGATGTCCGTTGGCGACCTCGCGCGTGCTCTCGGGCTTTCGATGTCGGCAGTCAGTCATCAGCTCGCGATCCTTCGGCTCCTACGCCTCGTGGCGGCCCGCGATGAAGGACGGCAGACGTTCTACCGCGTCATCGACCCGTTCGTCGGCGACCTCGTTCACGATTGCCTGGCGCACGTCGAGAAGGGCGGGCACGGATCGCGCCCAGGTCATCAGCACCCACACAAGAGGCGTCGTTAACAGCGGAGGTCTCATGGCGGCGAAAGAGCAATCCACGTTCGGCCCTCACGGCGGCCCGTTGCTTCCGATCGACGATGGAG
>JAYVWH010000980.1:0-10815 GCA_043786265.1 Kofleriaceae bacterium
ACGATGCCGCGAAGCTCGAAAGCGCGGCGCCCACGCCCGTCAACGAGCCGCTGCAGACCGAGCGCGTGGTCGTCGCCGAGCCGCGCAAGCGCAACACGGGACTACTTGCGCTGCTCGCGATCGCCGGGGTCGCAATCATTGCGCTCGCGTACGTGGCGCTGCGCAAGCCTGCTGGCGCGCAGGCCGTACGCGACGCTGGGATAGTCGCTGTCGCGACACCGGCAGACGCGACCATCGCCATCGATGCCTCGATCGCCGACGCCGTCGTCGAGATCACGCAGGTCGTCGCCGATGCGGGACTCGAGCGCCACCAGGTTCCGCGTCCGCGTCCCGACGCAGGTGCGGGCAGCGTCGACAGCGGTGTCGCGGAGCCGAAGGCCGGCATGCGCAAGGTCACGATCAACTCCAAGCCGACCTGGTCGAACTGGACCGTCGACGGCGGCGCGCCCCACTCCGGCGTCGAGACGATCGAGCTCGCGCCGGGAAAGCACACGTTGCGCTTCACCGGTAACCCGTACTTCAAAGCCGACAAGACCGTCACGATCGACGTGCCCGACCGCGACGGCTTCACGCACGTGGAGACGCTGGAACCTCTGCCGGCGCCGTGACGTCACCGTCGAGCCCGATGCTCGTCGCTGCCGCTGGCAATGCGACCTCGCCGTGCGAGTCGATCGTGGTGACAGCCGGCAGCGGACCGATCGCGCCAGTGATCAGCCGCGAGCCACGCTTGTACGTGAGGAACGACCACGCCCAGTGGAACATCATGAACACGCGGTTCCTGAACCCGACGAGGAAGAAGATGTGGACGACCCACCACAGCATCCACGCTAGCAAGCCGTGCCGCGCAAAGCGCTTCGTCGCGATCACCGCCTCGGCGCGGCCGATCGTCGCCATGTTTCCTTTGTCCCAGTAGACGAACGGCGGGCGCGCGGAGCCGCCGCGGACGAGGCCGTCGATGAGCTTCGCGACGTGCTTGCCGCCCTGCAGCGCGCCCTGGGCCACGCCCGGGACCTCGTTACCTTCCGCGATCATCTTCGCGAGATCGCCGATGACAAACACCTCGGGATGGCCCGGTACCGACAGATCCGGCGACACGATCACGCGGCCACTGCGATCGAGAGGTGCATCGAGGCTCTTCGCGAGCGTCGATGCCTGGACACCTGCCGCCCACACCACCGTGCGCGCACCGATGCGCTCCTCGCCGTTGGGCCCTTTGACGGTGACGCCGCGGTCGTCGATCGCGGTCACGAGCGTGTTGACGCGCACGTCGACGTGCCGCCCCTGCAGCGACGTCTTTGCCGCCTCGGACAGCTTCGGCGGATACGTCCCGAGCACGCGGTCCTTGCCCTCGAACAGCACGACGCGAACCTCCGTGGGATCGATCGATCGAAAATCCTTCGCGAGCGTGTGAAGACCAATCTCGCCGAGCGCACCGGCCATCTCCACGCCGGTCGGTCCACCGCCGACGACGGCAAACGTCAGCCACTCCTTCTGTGCGACCGCATCGCTCTCGCGCTCCGCGGCCTCGTACGCGAGGAAGATCCGGCGGCGGATCTCGAGCGCATCCTCGATGGACTTGAGCCCGGGCGCGACGTGCGCCCACTGGTCCTTGCCCAAGTAGGAGTGGGTCGCCCCGGTTGCGACCACGAGGTAGTCGTAGTGGAGCGCTCCGCTATCGAGCGCAACGGTACGAGTCGCGACGTCGACTGACTTCACCTCGCCGAGCAACACGCGCACGTTCGCGTAAGATGCGAGCACGGCGCGGATCGGATACGCGATGTCCGCGGGGTTGAGCGCCGCGGTCGCTACCTGATAGAGCAGCGGCTGAAACAGGTGATGGTTGCGCCGGTCGACCAGCGTAACATTGACCGACACCTTACCCAGCGCGCGCGCCGCGGCGAGCCCGCCGAATCCGCCGCCGATGACGACGACATGTGGCCGGTGCTCCATGGCGGTTAGATGACCACGAAGCCCGGAGCGATGCGACGGCGCAGGCGGCTGTCCGGACACGATGAACGGCGCCGGCGGTGGTCAAAAACGGGACACACCTGATGGGGATGTACAAAGATCGGGACCGCGGCCCCGTCAGAATTCGCGTCATTCACCGCGCGCGGCAAGCTGCTATAATCGTTGCGATGGCGGCCACTGACGTCCTCAACGAGATCCTGCGACTTCCTGCCGAGGAGCGGGCACGGTTGGCTCTCGAGCTGATCCGGAGTCTCGACGGCGAGGGGGACGCCGACGCGACCGCCGCGTGGGATGCCGAGATCGAGCGCCGCGGCGCTGAGGTCGAGGCCGGTAGCGCGGTGACGCTGTCACTCGACGAGTATCGTGCTCACGTTCGCGCACGCAAGATCGCCCGCGCTCGACGATGAACCTGCGCCTCCATCGGCTCGCGATCGCGGAGATCGATCACGAGGTTGACTATTACGAGTCGAAACGAACCGGGCTCGGCGCGGAGCTCGAGGATGAGCTGGACGCCGCATTCGAGTTGCTTCTTCGCTTTCCGCAAGCAGGCGCGCCGTGGAAGGAACGTACTGATCGACGCGTGCTCGTGCTCGAACGCTTTCCGTTCACGGTGCCTTATCAGATGGTGGGCAGCGAGATCGTTGTACTCGCTCTCGCGCATACAAGTCGCAGACCGGGTTACTGGACGGGTCGTTGAAGGATCGCGGGGGGCATCGCGAGCACCCGAGCGTGCGTCATCGGAACTTGAGCGTGTTGCGCATCTTCTGAGATGATTGTCGGATCAGCTCGCATTCTAGGGCGCACATCGCTGCACTACGGCGTGTATTCCTGGTTGAGCCGCTCGACCTGCTGCTTCGTGTATTCGCTGGCATCGAGATGCATCGGGTGCGTCGCAGTACGTCCGAACGGCGCAGACATCACCACGATCGTCTTCGCGTGCTTGAGCTTGATCAGCTTGTCGACCGCGATCGTTAGCTCCTCCTTCGGGAGATGCTCGAGCACATCGAGGGCGAGGATCACGTCGTACTTCGCGTCGGGAACCGGCTCGTGGGGACGCTCGCTCGCTCGGTCAAGCATCGTGTCCGCGTCGAGCGACGCGCAGCTCGCGCCCGAGGCGAAGTCCCACGCGACGCGGAAGTACGCGGAGCCCCCGAAGTAGAGATACACATCGTCGCTGATGCCATTGCGGAGGTCGGCCTCGCCGTTCGACGAGGAGAACACCGTGCCATCGGCGTAGAGCAGGGCGCCGTCGATCCGATAGCGCTTGCGGTCGACATCCTTCAGCGTGGTCTTCAACATGTCGCACGGGACCACCTGCTCGATGATCGTGCCCTCATCGACGGCGACGAGCGAGATCGATACCTCGGGCGTGTCGGCGCTGCAGTCCTCGGTGTTCCACTCGACATCGAGATCGGGCAGCTCGGGGTCCGGATAGATCTTCATGCAGCCGCCGAGCTGAGCGCTCGACGTTGCACAGATCGCGAACGCGATCAGCGATTCAGCGCGGAGTGAATTCAACACCGATGTACGGGATGATGGGGAGGCCGAGAACATCGTCGTAGTGATAGCGACCGTCTTGGTCGAGGTAGCTGTCACGGTACTCGACGTTGCGGTGGTTGGTGACGTTCTGGATATCGAAGAACAGCGTGATGTGCCCCCAGCTACGCTCCCACGTGCGGTCGATACGGACGTCGAGCTGCCAGAAGGTCGGCAGGCGCATCAGCACCTTCGGATCCTCCTCGAGGGTCGGATCGCTGGGCGTGCCCTCGGGGACCACGTTGATCGGATTGCCCGAGACGACCGACAGACGCGAGCCAAAGTTCCACTCCCACGCGGTCGTAGCAAACAGCAGATTCAGCCGCAGCGGCTGGTCGAGGCCGTACGGTTCCCAGCCGCGGCGCAGCGCCGGATCGTACTTGCGCTTCGCACGCGACCACGCCACGTTCGCGAGCACGCGGTAGTCCGACGCGTCGTAGCGGATCGAGCCCTCGGTGCCGTACGAGCGCTGGCGGCCCTCGTTGGCCTGGTACGCGTACAAACCGATCTGCTCCTCGAGGAGCTCGCGGAAGATCAGCTCGATGTCGACGCCGGCCGGCCGGATGTTCTTCTCCATGATGTCGACGAGCGTCTTGCGACCCTCATGATAGAAACCGACGAGCGATCCGGTCAGGTGCTCCTCGAGCTTCCACTCGACTCCCAGCGTCGCCTGGTCGACGTACGAGCTCTTGGCTTTCAGGTTGTCCGCGAACTCGTCGAAATGAGCCGGCGACGGCGGCTGATGGAAGCGACCCAGCGAGCCGCGCAGCGTCGCGACCGGTGACAGCGTGGCGTGCGCGTTGACGCGCGGATCGATCGCCCACTGCTCGCCGAGCCCGTAGCGATCGATGCGAAGGCCAGGCCGCACCGAGACCTTGTCCTCATTCCAGTGACGTCGCGCCTCGACCCACAGCGCGGCATCGGACCACAGCACGGTGTTGCGCGGCAGCGGAAGGTCGCCGTTGACGTCCGCGTTGGAGTACTGGGTGACGCGGCCGAGATAACCACCCTCGATGTCGACGCCGGCGCGCACAAAGCCGCCCGGATCGTCGCGCAGCCACTCTCCGCGGGTCTGGAACAGGTACCAGCGCCGGGTAATGTCGAGCTCGTGCTTCTTGCGGTTCTCGTCGTAGTCCAGCGTGTACAGCGTGAGGATGTTCGTGCCGATGGACGGTGCGAGCGTATAGAGCGACTTGCCGAGCTTGCGCTTGTACGCGCCGCCCGCGCGGACGAAGCCGAGGTTCACCGCGATGTGACCATCCGTATTCGGGTCCGACGGATTCGCAGCGTCCTTGGAGTTCGCAATGCGATCGAGCGAGCCGATCACGAAGGCAGATAGCTCGCCGCGCTTCGCGGGTTCACCCCACACGCCGCGCAGCTGGCCGTCGGTGTAGCTCGGCAGAGGATCGTTGACCGTGACGAGCGGCCGCACGAGCACGTCGAGGTACGAGCGGCGCAGCGACGCGAGGAATGCGCCACCGTAGGGCGCGGGGCCTTCAGCCTGAATCCTCGAGTGCAGCAGGGTGACCTCGCCGCCGATGCGGTAGGCGTCCCCGCGCGGCTTGCGTGAGGTCAGCTCGATCACGCCGCCTTGGGTGCGGCCGAGCGAGACGTCAAAGCCGCTCGGCACCACCCGCATGCTGTCGAGCACCTGGGTGGGGAACACGCCGGTGATGCCACCGAAGTGATATGCGAGCGGGATCTCGACACCGTCGATGAACACGCTCGAGTCGCGTGGTGACATGCCGCGCAGCACGATGCCGCCGAACGAGAAGGGGATCCGTGCAGCGGCGGGCAGGATCGTGATCGCGCGCAGCGCATCGTTCATCGCGCCGGGTGTCGTCGCGACATCCGCGGCCGACATCGTGTACTCGAGCGGCTGGGCCTCCTCGGGGGCCTTGCCGCTGATCTCGATCACCTCGCCACTCGCCTTCGCGAGCTTCACGGTGAGGCGTGCGCGGGCCGGAACCGTTTGCGTGGCGAAGCCCTCGGCAATGATCGTCAGAGAGCCGCGGCCCGTGATCGTGAACTCGCCGTTGTCGTCGGTGACGGCGGACTTCTCACCGCGCAGGACCGATGCACCCACGATTGGCGCGCCGGTGTCGTCGACGAGCTGCCCGTGCACGGTGCTCTCGGCGGGCTGCGCGAGGGCGGGCGCTGCGACGGCGAGCAGCGCGAGCGGCCAGCGCGTCATGCGTCGCGATCCGCGACTACCAACCAGTCGCCGTCGACGAGCCGCGCCTTGCCGCCGAGGAGGTGCTCGAGTGGTGCGGCACTCGGAAAGAAGTGCAGGTGGTAGTCGACCGTGTAGCGGTAGTAGCGCTGACACGGGACGACGACGATCAGTTGCTTCGCGACGCGACGTAGCTCGCCCGCCGCTCGATAGAGATCGGGGATGTGCTCGAGCGTGTGCGAGCACACGACCGTGTCGAAGGCGGCGTCGGGAAACGGAAGCTCAGGGAGGGCTGCGCGGACGACGTCGCATCGTGCGCGGCGCTGCGTCTCGGCCGCCGACTCGGCGGTGACTTCGACCGCGAGGACCGGGTGCCCCGCCGTGCGGAGCCGCTCCGCGATCACCCCATTGCCGCTGCCGACCTCGAGGACCCGGCCGCGTGCGGCACCAACGATCGCGGCGATCTGATCGGGCGTCGTGTCCGTATCGCGGAAGCGGGCGCCACCCTGTGCCAGGCGGGCGTAAGCATCGGCGAATTCCCGATCCGACATGCGAAACGCGCGCTGCTTGAAGTCGAGGTCGAAGCGCGAGCCGTGGACGACGCGGGCGAGGACGCTGTTCAGGGGCCGCCATTCGCGGACAACCGGCGGTAGCCAGTCATCGAGCAAACGCCGGACCTGCGACGTGATCCGTCGATCGAACAGACGCTTCGCCACCGCGCCGCCACGGTACCACGCCTCGCTTGACCAGCCGGCGGCGGCATGTGACGGTGCCCGGCCGTGAGCGGTCCATTGCGCCTTGGTGTGATCGGCTACGGCTATTGGGGTCCGAACCTGGTGCGCAACTTCGCGACCGGGCAGCGCACCAGAGTCGTCGCCATCGCGGAGCAGAGTCCAAATCGCCGGAAGGTCGCCGAGACCGCGTATCCGCACATCAAGGTCGTCGAGACCGCTGCGGCCTTGATCGCGGATCCGGATGTCGATGCGGTCGCGATCGCCACTCCGATCTTCACGCACTACGACCTGGCGAAGCAGGCACTTCTGGCCGGCAAGCACGTGCTCGTCGAGAAGCCGCTCACGCCAAGCGTCGCGCAGGCCGAGGAGCTCGCGGAGCTCGCGGCAAAGCAGAAGCGCGTGCTGATGTGCGACCACACGTTCGTGTACACGGGGGCGGTCCGCAAGATCCGCGAGCTGGTCGCCAGTGGTGAGCTCGGCCGCATCCTGTACTTCGATTCGGTGCGCATCAACCTCGGCTTGTTCCAGCCCGACTTCAACGTGATCTGGGACCTCGCTCCGCACGATCTGACGATCATGGACTTCGTCCTGTCGCAGACGCTCGGCCTCGAGGCGAGGTGGGTATCGGCGATCGGTGCGTCACACTACGGGCGCCACGAGAACCTCGCCTACGTCAACGTCGGGTTCGACAACGAGCTCCTCGCGAGCGTGCACGTCAACTGGGTCGCCCCGGTGAAGACGCGGCGCACGATCGTCGCCGGCGACAAGAAGATGGTCGTGTGGGACGACACGTCGCCGGTCGAGCCGGTGAAGATCTACGACAGCTCCGTCGACGTACAGCACATGGACAAAGAGTCGGCGTACGCGCTCAACGTCCAGTATCGGTCGGGTGATGTGCACTCGCCGAAGCTTGACGGCAAGGAAGCGCTCGCGACGATGGCGCAGACGTTCGCAGCCGCGTGCCTCGATGGTGCTGCGTCGCCCTCGGATGCGACCGTCGGTGTACGCATCGTGAAGATGCTCGAGGCCGCGCAGAAATCGCTCGAAACTCAGGGCACGAGAGTGAAGCTATGAAGGTTCCATTCGTCGATCTGGTCGCGTGGGCAAAGCCGTCGCGCGAGGAGTACCTGACCGCGTTTGCGAACGTGATCGATAACGGCTCGTACGTCGGCGGCCCGCAGGTCGGCTCGTTCGAGGCCGCGTTCGCGACGTTCTGCGGCGCGAAGCAGGCGGCTGCGGTCAAGACCGGCACCGATGCGCTGCTACTCGCCTTGCGTGCCCTCGGCGTCGGACCGGGCCACGAAGTGATCACCGCTGCGAACTCGTTTTTCGCGACCGGCGAGGCGATTGCGCTCGCGGGTGCGACGCCAGTGCTTGCCGATGTCGACGACGCCACGCTGCTGATCGATGTCGACGACGCTGCGCGCCGCGTGACGCCGAAGACAAAGTGCATCATTCCGGTTCATCTGTTCGGCCAGCTCGCGGACATGGACCGCGTGCATCAGGTTGCGCGTTCGCACGGCGTACGAGTGCTCGAAGATTCGGCGCAAGCGCACGGCGCGACGCGCGGACCGTGGCGTGCCGGCTCTGCTGCTGATGCCGCTGCGTTCAGCTTTTACCCGACGAAGAACCTCGGCGCGCTCGGCGAAGGCGGTGCGATCACGTCCAACGACGCGAGCGTGATCGATCACGTCAAGCGCCTGCGCGACCACGGCCAGGCCGGACGCCACGATCACGTCGAGGTCGCCTACAACGCACGCCTCGACTCCGTGCAGTGTGCATGCCTCGAGATTTCGCTGCGTCGCCTCGACGGCGCGAACGCCGCGCGCCGTAAGCTCGCCGCGCAGTACCGGTCGCGCCTCGCAGGCAAGGCGGGCATCCGGCTCGTCGAGGAGGCGCCAAACAGCGCGCCCGTCTATCACCTGATGGTCGTCCGCGTCGATGCAGGCAAGCGTGACTCGATCCGCGCCGCGATGGGGGAGCGTGGCGTCGCGACGGCGATCCACTACCCGACGCCGATCCATCTACAGAAGGCGTTCGCGTACCTCGGGCAGGGCCCGGGTAGCTGCCCCGTCGCCGAGCAGTCGGTACGCGAGATGATCTCGCTGCCGATGTTCCCGGACATGACGGCGGCGCAGGTCGACCACGTCGCCGATACGCTGATCTCGCTCCTCTGAGACGGGCTACTGAAGCATCAGGAATTCGAGCCCGGATACAGCGACACCCACCGGCTCGGGCGACTCGCCGAGCAGGTCAGTACTGGTAACAGGCTCGAGCGCCGCAACCACCGTCAGTTCGTTGGCGTGCAGGTCACCTTCGATCGTGAACTCGACCGGCATCCACGCCGCTTCGACGGTGCGCCGCGCTACGACATCGCCGTTCCACTTCACGACGACCTCCTTCGGGTGGTCGGCAGCGATCCATACCGTCACCCGCTGGAGGTCCGGCATCAGGTTTGGAACGAGCATCGTCGCCGCGCCGGCCACGGTGAACCGAAATTTGCGTGCGGTTTCGGAATGCGCGTGCGACCAACCATGGACCAAGTAGGGTTCCGTCGCGTCCGACGCGAGTGGCCATTCACCTCGAATGCCGGCGATCTTGTTGTTGCGGGCGTCTCCGAGTGAAGGGACGAGCGCGTAGTTGCCGACGATTTCGTCCCATCGCTTGAGCGGTACGTCGTGACGCAGCGCAAAGATGGCGTTTGCCGGGAACTGAAACGGATTTCCCACGCGGTCGTAGATCCATCGCGCGGTGCCGCGCAGCGCCAGCGGCATTCGATTGCAACAACTCAGGATGTGCTCGGCGGGCGCCCCCTTCCCTCGGTCGAGCTTGAAGACTCGATTGAGGTTCCAGGCCACGAAGCAGCCGAGTACCGCGATCAGCAAGACGTGGAAGACTGCGCGAGGAACGCGCCGCTGGCGCATGGCGAGCCTGCCGCAAGACGCGAGCAGAGCCGCCAAGCCGACCACGATCGGAAGCGTGACGTTGCACAGCCGCCGCTGACCGAACGAGCTTCCCGACCACCAATCGAGGACCGTGCTGTTCAAGTAGATCTGGATCAGAACCACTAGACCGAGGCCGACGGCGATCAGCCGGTGCTTGCGAGGAACGAAACACAAACCGATGCAGCCCAGGTAGGCAAGCGGCGTGCAGGAGAACCAACCATTGCGTGCCGAGAACAGCAACTCGCCTACCATCGGCGCGTTCAAGCGCGTGAATCGCGGGCCCTGCGGCAGATGCGTCGCGCTCCCAAAGACAAGCTGCCACTCGAGGAACTGCGGGATCAAAATCAGCGCGCATATCAACAGAACAAGCGCGCCGCCGAGCACCATGCGACCGGCGAGCCGCCAGTCGTCGCGTGTGCGAGCGCGTCGCGCGCACACGCCGACCTCGAGCATGATCACGACGCCGAGCGCCACCTCCTGCACACGGATCAGGGTCGCCAGGCCGAGAAGCGTGCCGAGCACGACCCATCGGCGCAGATCAGTGCGCTCGCGCGTGTGCGCCCAGTACGCGAGAAACGCGGCGCATGCACATGCGTCCATGGCATGCGAATAGCTCGGCATGTACGTGCTGTAGTAGGTAAGCGACGTACCGAGCAGCATCGCGATCGCGGCGTAGGTCGCAGCCCAAGCGCCACCGCACAACATTCGCGCGAGACGCCAAGCGAGCAGTACAGCCAGACACCCGAACAGAGCGCTCGATAAGAAGACGAACCGCTGGTGCCACAGCGTGTAGCCATGCAGAGGTATCTCTGCGCCGAATGCGTTGGCAACGACCGCGGCTCCTTGAGCCACCCAGATCAACGGAGTCCAGACGAGCGCAGGTCCGATCGGGTGGACGATCTCCTTACGTCCGGTTGACGAGACGGGCTCGGACCACGGGTCGCCGAAGCGCTTCAGGTCGTTTCCAAAGTCCCAGTCACCGTCGAGCGCCGTCGAGCGCGCCATCAGGTAGAGCATGTGCCCATCGCCTCGAGCGAGGACCGGGCGATATTTTCCGTCGCCACGCGGCGTAACCGGGTCCCCGCCCATGTCGTCGTTTCGCACGTACATCACGACGATCACGGCGCACGCGGCAAGCATGAGCAGGCGCTGAACGCGCCCCTGTCGCCGCCACACCTTATGAAACAGGCGCGATAGCACCGGGCGGGAACGCTAACATCAAACGTCCGGGGTTGGCCGCACGGGTTTAGGCCACCCGACGGTCAGCGAACCAACGACACGCACCGCGTCGAACAAGGCACGCCGGACGACGTCGCCGCGTGCCCCCGTCGCCTTGCCGGCAGCTCGTGGCTGAAATTCGACCACCACTTCGACGACTCGAGCACCCGAACGCGCAGCGCGGACCACACGTTCCCCCTCGGCGAAGACGCCCCGAGAGGTGACAGCCGTATCAAGCAAC
>JAYVWH010000981.1:0-8788 GCA_043786265.1 Kofleriaceae bacterium
GAGTGTCACGCCGGGCGTCGAATTGCGCGCCTTCGCGATCCGCTCGTCGACCTTGTTGCCCGGCAGCTGCCCGCCCTCGCCGGGCTTTGCACCCTGCGCGACCTTGATCTGCAGGTCGTCCGCGTTGACCAGGTAATGCGCGGTGACGCCGAACCGGCCGGATGCGACCTGCTTGATCGCGCTGCGCCGGAAGTCGCCGTTCTCGTCGGGGATGAACCGGTGAGGCTCCTCGCCGCCCTCACCGGAGTTCGACTTCGCACCGAGCCTGTTCATCGCGATCGCGAGCGTCTCGTGCGCCTCGGCGCTGATCGATCCAAACGACATCGCGCCGGTCACGAACCGCGCGACGATCGCGCTCGTGGGCTCGACCTCGTTGATGTCGATCGCGTCGCCACCGTCTATCTCGAGCAACCCGCGGAGCGTGACGAAGCTATGATCCTCGTCGTCGCACAGCCGCTCGAACTCAGCGAACATCGCGGCGTCGTTGCGGCGCACGCTATCTTGGAGTGCGGCGATCGTCGCGGGCGTCCACTTGTGGACCTCGCCGGTGCGGCGCCAGCGGTACTGGCCGCCGACGGGCAGCAGCTCGCCCGGGGTGGCGTATCCCCGTGCGTGGCGCGTGAGCGCTTCGTCGCCGATCTCCTCGAGACCAATGCCGCCGATGCGCGATGGCGTGCCCGTGAACCAGTCGTCGACCATGTCGCGATCGAGACCGACCGCTTCGAAGATCTGCGCGCCGCGATAGCTCTGCACGGTGGATATGCCCATCTTGGACATCACCTTCAGCAGCCCGTCCTCGAGCGCCTTGATGTACTTCGCCGGAGTTGCCTTGGGTCCCAGCGCGCGCACGGTATCGAGCGCGAGGTACGGATTGACCGCGGCGGCGCCGTAGCCGACGAGCAGCGCGACGTCGTGCACCTCGCGGACCTCCGCGGTCTCGACGACGATGCCGCACTGCATGCGGATGCCCTCGCGCACGAGATGCTGCTGGACGCACGACAGTGCGAGCAGGGAAGGGATCGCGACGGTGGTCGCATCGCAGCCGCGATCGCTGAGGATGAGGATGTTGTGGCCGTCGTCGATCGCGGAGACTGCGGCCTTGCACAGCTTGTCGATCGCCTTCTTGAGCCAGCCCTTGCCGAACCCGACCGGCCACAGCAGCGACAGCGTCGCCGCTTCGAACACGCCTTCGGTCGTCGCGCGAATCTTCGCGAGGTCGTGGCTGTCGATGAGCGGGCTACGCAGGGCGATCTGGTGGCACTGCTCCGGCGTCTCCTCGAACGTATTGCCCTCGGGGCCGATGCCGCTCTCGAGCGACATCACGAGCGCCTCGCGGATCGGATCGATCGCGGGGTTGGTGACCTGCGCGAACAGCTGATGAAAATATGCAAACAGGCTCGGCGCGCGTTCGCTCAGCACGGCGAGCGGCGTGTCCGTGCCCATCGAGCCGGTCGGTTCCTTCCCGGTTTCGGCCATCGGCCCGATGATCAGGTCGATATCCTCGTCGGTGTAACCGAACGCCCGCTGCTGCACGAGGAGATCATATTCCTCGATCGGCGGTGGAGCGGGCACGTCGTCGAGCTCGTGAAGCTCGTAGACGTTCTTGTCGAGCCACTTGCGATAAGGGAAGCGGCTCGCGACATCGGTCTTGAGCTCGCCGTCGTCGACAATCCGGCCTTCGCTCGTATCGACGACGAACATCTTGCCAGGGGTCAGGCGACCCTTCTGTCGGACCATCTCTGGCGGCACGTCGATCACGCCGGTCTCCGAGGCGAGGATGACGCGGTCGTCGGTCGTCACCGTCCAGCGCGCGGGGCGCAGGCCGTTGCGGTCCAATGTGGCGCCGACGAGCTGACCATCCGAGAACACGATCGCCGCGGGACCGTCCCACGGCTCCACGAGCGAGCTCGCGTAGCGATAGAAGCTCTTGCGGTCGTCGGGCATCGCATCGTTGCCTTCCCACGCCTCGGGGATCATCATCATCATCGAGTGCGGCAGCGTGCGGCCGCCGAGCGTCAGCAGCTCGAGCATGTTGTCGAACTGCGCCGAGTCGCTCTTGCCGGGGACGATGATCGGCCACAGGCGGTCGAGGCCGCCGGAGAACTTCGCGCTCTTGAGCTGGCTCTTGCGGGCCTGCATCCAGTTCGCGTTGCCGCGCAGCGTGTTGATCTCGCCGTTGTGCGCGATGTAGCGGAACGGCTGCGCGAGGTCCCAGGTCGGGAACGTGTTCGTCGAGAACCGCGAATGCACGACCGCGATCGCGCTCGCGAGCTCGGGTGACATCAGATCTAGATAGAATTTCGGCAGCTGCGTGGGCAACAGCAGCCCCTTGTAGATGATCGTCTCGGTCGACAGGCTCGCGACGTGGAACGTCCCCGACGGGTCCGCCTTGCGCTCGCGGATCCGGTTCTCGGCGAGCTTGCGGATGACGTACAGCGTCCGCTCCCAAGCGCTCGGGGGCACGCGGCGCATGCGGATGTAGAGCTGGCGAAACACGGGGAGCACGTCACGCGCGGTCTGACCGCAGTGCGAGACATCGATCGGGACGTCGCGCCAGCCGACGACCTGCTGGCCTTCGTCGCGCACGGCCGCTTCGATCAAGCCCTCGCACGCGGCGCGCAGACCCGGATCGGGCGGCAAGAACACGTTCGCGATCGCGAACCGCCGATTGGCGGGCAAGTCGAAGCCGAGCTTGGCCGCCTCGTTCCGGAAAAACTTCTCCGGCAGCTGCATCAGGATTCCAGCGCCATCGCCGGTGTCCGGATCCGCGCCCGTCGCGGCGCGATGCGAGAGCCGGCGCAGAACCTCGAGGCCCTGATCGACGATCGCTCGCGAACGCTCGCCCTTGATATGGGCGACAAAACCAACGCCGCAAGCGTCTCGTTCCCCGTCGAACAACATCTCGGGCGCGAATCTAACGCACCGCGTCGACCGACGCTATCGCTATGTGCGGGGTGCGAGCTCGGCGATCAGATCACCTGCCGCCTGTCGCTCGACTCCGTCACTCGGTAATCCACGGATGTCGAGCGCGTAACCCACGGACCCGCGCGGTACGGGCATACCGGTGAGCAGCGCAAACCACGTTGGAGCGTCCGCGACCGGAATCGTGGGGACGCGGCCATCGTCGGCGGCGCCCGACATCATCCGGCCCAGGCGCGCGACCTTGCTCTCGTTGTCACGGCGGCGATACACGGTGAATGTTCCGTCGCGCTCCCGGATGTAGACAACATTCGCGCGCGCCGCAGCGTGGACGCATGCGACGTCCCACATCGTGGCGCGTGCGTGCGTGCTCACGAGATCGGCGAAGTCGCGGCCGATGTGCGCGAGCGCCGCTCGGTATCCGCCGACGGCTTTCATCTCGGCCGCATCGGCGATATGCACATCGAGCCAGCGCACGCGGCGCTCGCCGAGATCGATCGTGAGCGGGATCGTGACGAGCGAGCGGCCACGCAAATCGAATCGCTGCCCGACCGCACGCGGATCGAATGCTGCGCCGTCGTCGGGTGCGATGGCGACGCCCGCAAACGCGCGCGGCAGGCGATCAAACCGGATGGCGTTCGGGCTGATCACGGACACCACCGCGTGGCGGGCGCCCTCCATCGTCAGGTGCTCGAGGTGGAGATCGATGTACTCGGTCCCGCCGTCGGGCGGCGGCGCTTCGGGCACGTTGCCCGAGTGCACCGCGGCGTGGCCGCCATTGCGACCGGTAACGATCAGGTTGTGCGCATCGCACGTCGCGACGTGCTGCCAGTTCGCATCGTAGAGCGCGACGGCGAGCGCGAGATCTGTCCGGTGATGCAGAGGCTGCTCCCAGTGCAGGAACAGCCGGATGCGTTGACCGTCGGGGAGCGCGAGCTCGCTGCCGCGCGGCCACGCAAGCTTGCTGCGCGAGCCGGGACGCTCGCGGATCGGAACGGTCACGTCGACGAGCGCGCGATCGATCAGCGCGCGCGGGAACTGGCGGTTCGCCTCGGCGCGATTGCACAGCTGGCGGCGGATCGAACCGACGATCACGGCGATCGCATCACCACGCAGCGGCGGGCGACGATCGGGTGTGCCGAATGCGCGCAGGATCTTGCCGCGCGGGAAGTACACGCGCCGTTGCCACGGACGGCTGCGTCGCGCGACGTGTCCCGCGACCGACAGCATCAGCGCGGCCGGTGCCTTCATGGCGGAGAGCTCGATCGCCTTGAGCAAAGTCTGCAACGCGTCGATCTGGCGGCTCTGCGCGGTGCGGATCAGGTGATCGGCCCGGCGAAGCAGCTCGGTCGGCCTGTGCGTCAGGCGCGCGAGCGCGGCCCGCGGATTGCCCGCACGCAACGCATCCTCGATCGGGGCGGCCCACGCGATCGCGTGAATGCGATCGTCGGCGACGTACACGTACGGCAGGCTGACCGCCCGCTCACGCAGCGCCGGACCAAAGCTTGCGGTGGCGAGGTTCGTACGGCGTAGGATCGCGAATGCGAGCGTCGCGTTGGGCATCGCGCCGGCGTGCTCGAACGGATGGAGACGCTCGCCGACGCGCTTCCACAGGCTCCTGTGGCGCATCACGTCCTCGATGACCTCCTCGATCGGAAGGCTCTCGAGCGCCTCCAGCACGACACGCCGCAGCCCGCGCGATAGCGCGCCCATGCGCACCGGCTCGAGGAGGCTTGCACCGGCGCCCATCATCACGCACGCGACGCGCAGGACGTCGGTTGCGGTCGTCAGGTGATGTGCGATCGCGCCGAGCATCACGGATCGGTTTGGCACGATCATCAGCAAACGCGCCACCGCGATCGTCATCGTCTGCTGCACCGGAATCCGCTCCGGGAGCCACTGGGCAGCCTTGGGGCCGATCGTGTCGATCACCGTCTCGACCTCGTCGCGGTCCGCGACCGACAGCGGCGTGGTCGCTGCGAGCAGCCGGCCGAACCGCTCGCGCGCGGTGCCCGCGAGATCGAACGCGAGGTGCACGAGCGTCAGTGTGCCGGGGTGCAAGGTGACGTGCTCCGCGGATGCGGGCGTCGCGATGAACGGCTCGCCGAGCGTGACGCGGCGATGACAGGTCGGGCACCCGGTATAGCCGGTGCCGTCCCAGCACGTACGACACACGAGGTGTCCGCACGGGTCGAGGGCGCCGACTTCTTTGATCTCGCCGCACCACGGGCACGGTTGCGCTGCGGAGGTCGCGAGCCAGCTGAGGATCCGCCGCAGGTACTGCGATGGTGGATCCCCGGGCACGCCTGCGGGGAGCTGCTGCACGAGCGGAACGTTCGGCCGCGGGCCCGCGGCGGCGAGTGTCTCGTGGATCCAGCTGCGCAAACCGTGGATCGCCTGGTAGGGCAGGCGGCGGATCATCGAGCCGAGGTCGAGGCTCATCACATAGCCGAGCTGGGCCAGGTCGTCCTCGAGCTTCTCGATATCGGCGTCGCGCGACGGGCGCGTCGACGCGCTCGCGACGAGATCGGGATCCATCACGACGACGTGAGTGCGCGCTAGAAGGAGCGTGCGGATCCGATCCATACAAAGGGTGGGCGGAGAGTGGCTGCGCTACCGGGTAATGGTGAAGGAAGCACAGCCGGAGCCGCCCAGGCCCACGGTACCAGAGGCGGCGCTGCGCGGTCCGGCAGCGCCGGACCTTGCACTACCGAATCGCGAATCGCCTAGTGGCGGTGATCGCGAATGACCGGACCACCACCGGGCGGCGGGCCTGCGGGCGGCGGCGCCGAGGACGCGGCCGCGCCCCAGCTACCTTCGACCCAGACCCAGCGGCCACCCTGGCTCTGCCACGAGCCCTCGACCCACTGCTGGTTCGAGCGCGCGTGCTCCCAGTGACCGTCGATCCACGCCCAGTTGCCGGCGCGCCAGTCCCAGCGGCCGTAGATCCACACGTAGCCGGCACGGTTCGAGATGGTCTCGGCGCGCCGCGGCGGAGGAGCCGCTGACGGGTATGCGCCACCAGAGACCGTGACCGAGACGCCACCGTTGGCGCCGGCCGAGGGCGGCGGTGAGTTGTTGGTGACGACCGTCGTCGTGCCGCCACCACCACCGGCAGGCGTCACACTGACGCCACCGTTGGCGTTGCTGGACCCGCCGCCGTTGTAGCCGCCGCCGCCGCCGCCGTAGGCGCCCCACGAGCCCTCGATCCAGAGCCAGCGGTTGCCCTGGTGATCCCAGCGACCCTCGTTCCAGGCCATGCCGGAGCGCTCGGTCTCCCAGTGGCCGCCGGCCCAAACCCACTGGCTACCGCGCCAGTCCCAGCGGCCTCGGATCCAGAGGTGACCGGGACGGACCGTGACGGTCTCGACCTGCGGAGGCGGTGGCTCCTGGTAGACCTCGGTCGATCCGCCGCCATTGACCGCGAGGCTGCCGCGGCCGTGAACCACGCACGCCGGTAGCGCGAGTGCGAGAACGAGTAGCAAGTTACGCGAACGAATCATGTGAGTCTCCTATGTGCAGTGGGACGGCCATGTCCCCGGATTTCTTCAACGCCGGAGTATTCCCAAGGCTCTGGAGGGTGTCAACGCGCTGGGGTTCGCACCCTTACAGCTGCCCGTGATGCGCATCACCGCAAGTAGCCGTTAGCGGGTGAACTGCGTTGATGTACGCCACTTAGCCCACGATTCCGGACGATGAGGCACCTCGCGTGGCTGGCAGGTGCTGTTCCCGCACTTCCGCTCGGACGGCTGGATCTACGCGCAAATTCGCGACACCAACGCGACCCACGAGTACACGATCGCGACCGACGCCGCGCTGCTCGCCGAGTAGCTACTTTGCCTGCAGCGCTGCGACGCGCTTGCGAATCAGCGCCGCGTCGTTCGCCCCCGGCACGCTCGCGAGATACTGCTTCAGCGCCTGCAGCGCCTTGGGCTTGTCGCCCTGTTGCGCGTACGCGAGGCCGAGCCCGCGATAGCCAGCGACGTAGCCCGGATAGGACCCGAGCGCCTGCCGGTAGTATTTGATCGCACCGCCGGCATCGCCCGCGAACAGCCGCTGGTTGCCCGCTGCGTATGCGGCGCGCGCCTTCTGGATCGCGCCCTGGTCCGCCTGCGGTGCGCTCGCGAGCGGCTTGGCCTCTTTCGCTTCCTTGTCGGACTCGAGTACGACTTGTTTCCCGCCGATCGTCTTCTTGCTAGCGGGCGTTGCACCGGTCGTCTTTCCCGTCGCACCGGTCTTGCCCGCCGAGCCCGTCGTTCCGGTGGTTCCGGTCGCCGCGGTCGGTCCGGTCGTCCCTGTGGGTGCGGCTGTGCCTGCCTTCGTGTCGCCGGGGTTCTCCGGATCGCCCGCGGCAGCCGCGAGCTCCTCGGCCGTCGGGCCGGTCGCCGCCGGTTCGACGTGCGCGGGCTCTGCAGCGAGAGGCGCATCTGGTGTGACCTGAGCGATCGCAACCGCAGGCTCCACGGGTGCAACCGACGGCGTCTTCGTTGCCGTCCCGGTTTTCGCGGCGGTCTGTCCCGGCTTCTTCGAGCCACCGCAGAACACGAGTGCACACACGATCACTAGCAGTCCAACGCCGCCCGCGGCGATCGCCATGTTGCGTCGTGATCCGGTGACGAGGGTGATCGCGTTTGCGAGTGCTCCGGGCTGTCGTGGGATCTCGAAGTCGTCGTCGAGAATCTCCGCGGGCTCGGTGCTCGCACGCACCGGCGCGGCGCCGCCGTGCATGTCGAACGGCGAGGGGCTCGCCGTCGTCGATGCGGGGGCTGTGGGGCTGGCCATCGCCGCTGCGATTGCCGCGAATGGCGAGCCCGCTTCGGCATCATTGCCAAAGCCGTCACCGTCGTCATCGGGCAAGGGAGCATCGACGAGCGTCTGCGCGCCTGGCATCTCGGTCGCACTGGGTGCGGTGTTCGTCGGTGCGGCGATCGAGGGTGCGCTGCTGACAACCAGAGCAGGCGTGACCGAAGGCGCGGGCTGAAATCCAACGAGCGTGCTCGCTGGTGTGCTCGGCGGTGGGACCGGTGGTCGCGGAGACGCGGTCGAAGATCTCGATCGAGGTCCCGGCAGCGCGGGTCGTGCGGATGCGGCCCCGGCCTCGGATGCGGACCCGGACCCGGACCCGGCCCCGGCTGCGGCTGCGGTTCCGATTGCGGCTGGCCTTGCGGGCGATGACGTCGACGCCGGTTTCGCCGGTGCCACCCCGCGCGAACCCGGTCCCGGTCCCGATCCCGATCCCGAACCCGGACCCGATCCCGATCGCGACCCCGATACCGATCCCGATCCCGATCCCGTTCCCGCTGCCGGTCCCGCCGCCATTGCCGTTGCCGGTCCCGTTGCCGTTACCGGTGCCGTCGTCGTGATACGAGCCGGCGCTTTCGCCGGTACTGCTGCGCTAACTCCCGGTGCTGTTGGCGCCTTCGCTGTGATCGTCGCGGTCGCTGCTGCCGCCGCCTTCGCTGTGATCGTCGCGTTCGGTGCGGGCGTCGCGGTCGCTGCTGCGGGCGCCTTTGCGGGCGTTGTCGCCGTCGATACGAGCGTCGCTCGCCCGGATGCTGGCGCCGTCGCTGCTACCGGTGCTTTCACAGGAGCCGCCGCGGGACCCGCCGGCATCTTCGCATCCGCCGGGCCAGCGCCGGGCGCGGTCGCCGTCTTGCTGACGTGCGGCGCGGAGCTCATCGACGATTTCGCGACGGTCGCAGCAACGGGCCTCGACGTCTGTGCTCGTGGCAGAGGGCGTTTGCCGTCGGGATCCGGCGTCGGCAGGACGGACTGCTGGACGAGCTTGGCGATCTGGTCGCCGTGGACGGAGGGTGTGTGCTGCCCCTGCGCCCACTCCATCTCATCCATCGCATCCATCTCGACGACG
>JAYVWH010000982.1:0-3153 GCA_043786265.1 Kofleriaceae bacterium
CGTGGAGCGGTCGACGATCGGAGGGCTCTACATCGACGGTGGGCGCACGATCCGCGAGGGCCGCGAGCAGTTCACGGTCCATGTCGATCCGACCAAGCCGAGCCGCATCGTGATCCGCACCGGTGGCCAGAAGAGCTACGGCTTTCACGAGGCGATCACCACGCCGGTCGACCTAGCTCTCTACGCGGGCAGCAAGAAGCTCGGGTCGCTCACCGTCGCGCCGCCGAACGGTGCGTTCTCCGAGCTCACGTTCAACCTTCCGCCCTACGTCACGAAAACGACGTCGCTCGAGCTCCGCACCGAAGCGACCGGCATGTACCGCGTATTTCATTGGTTCGTTCTGCAGCCCGAGTAAGATGGCTGACCATGTTCGCGAACCGACTCGAGGTCTAGCTGGACTACTTCATCCAGATCCGCACCGAGTGAGTTACGGCGCGCACTCGTAGAACTTGATCGTGCCGCTCTCCTCGATACAGCACCCGTCGGTGCCCGAGAACGTGAACGAAGCGCAGGCAAGCTTGACGACGGTGTCGCACTGCTGCCCGGTGCTTGCCGGTGGGGATGCACACGCGGCCTCGCAGCTGCCCGTGATCGGGTTGCCCTGGTTGTCGACCCAGCCCATGCAGGTGGTGACGCCATGCGGGTCGGCGTCGTCACCACCGCAAGCGGCAAGTCCAAGGGCGAGCACGATCAAGGTTTGGCGCATCAGCGAAGCTCTCGTCGTACGATGCTCGCACCCTCCGCGAGCGCGCGCAATTTCTGAACGGCAACGACGCGCGGAAGCTGCTTGAGCCCGCAATCCGTGGTGAGCGTCACGCGCTCGGGCTCGATGTGCTTGAGGACCTTACGGACGCGGTCGGCGACCTGCTCGGGATGCTCGATCTCGAGGGTGCGTACATCGATCACACCGGCGTGCACCTTCTTGTCGGACGGCATCTTGCGCAGCAGGTCGGCGTCCTCCATCTCGCGGCACGCGAAGTCGAGCACGTACGCGTCGACCTTGACGTCGTGATAGTGCGGCAGAATCTCGCGGTAGCCGCCGGCGGTCATGCCCTCGAGCTTGTTGCCCCAGGCGTTGCCCATGCAGAAGTGCCACGCGCGCTCGACGCCCTTGGGAATCTCCGCCATCGTGCGATCGATCGTCTCGCTGACCCAGCTCCAGTCCTTGTCGCCCGACAGGTGCGGCATCCACGCGCCGAGGTCCTCGAGCTGGATGTGCTTGCAGCCCGCGTCGACGAGCTCGGCGATCTCGGCGCGGAACACGTCGGCGAGCGCCTTGGACAGGTCGTAGCGGTTCTTGACCGGGCCGCCGCGGAAGTGCGCGAGCGTCGAGAGCTGAACAGGGCCCGCGCCGACGCAAGCTTTGATCGGCTTGCCGGTGTGGCGCTGCGCCCACTGGTAGATCATCGACATGCGAACCGGGCCACGCTCGATCGCGCCCTCGACCGCAACACCGCCAGCCTCGTCGAGCGCCCAGATGTCGCGACCCTTCGCCTTGTCACGCGCAGGGTGCGGCAGCTTCTCGGCGCCAAAGCCCTTCGTGCGCTCGAGCCAGTACCAAAGGAACGAGCCGATGCCCATGTTGTAGTCGTCGAACCACATCTGGCCGTCGCTCAGGATGTCGAGGCCGGCGTCCTCCTGATCCTTGATCACGACGCGAGTGGCGTCATGGAACGCCTCCGCATGCGACGCGATCTTGAATGCCTCGAGAACGTCGCGCCCGGCGAGCTGTTGCGTGAACCACGCCGGACGCGGATACGAACCCACCATCGTCGTCGGAAGGAGCTGCATGCAGGCGAGATACTACGCCAGCGCGTCCGCGCGTAGACGATCGACCGCTGTCATCGACCTGTTACGGTACGACCAGCACGACGAACCGCCGCAATCGACTGTGAGCGAGGAGCTCTGCACCGCCTCGACATGGCATTCCTCGCTCGCCTCGCAGGTCACGTCGCAGGACTGGCGCGGCGCACTGGACGTGGCAGCATCACCGACGGCCACACAACTGCTGGTCCGAATCGTCTCGATGCTGACGAAAATGATCGGATGAGCCGCCGACGCCGACGCCTACGCAGGATCAACACAGCCGAGCTCTGGGGTTAGTACAACTTGTGAAGGTGCGTGCCGCGGTAGTAGTGGCTGAGGATGTCCTTGTGCGCCTTGCCCGCGTCGGCCATGCCGATCGCACCGAGCTGGCACATGCCGACGCCGTGACCAAAGCCGGCGCCGCGGAACGTGAACTTGTTCCCCTCGCGCTTGACCTCGAACAGCGTCGACTTGAGACCACCCAGCGTGCGGCGGATGTTGAGATCGCCGGTGATGTCGACCGAGCCCTTCTCGCCGACGAGCGTTAACACCTGGATGCGGCCCGACACGCCGCGCGTCTTGGGCGTCAGCGCCTTCACGCGGCCGATCTCTGCGTAGTCGGCAGTGATCCTCGCGGTGAGATCCTCGACGGTGATCGACTCGGTCCAGCGGAACCGGTTGCGCGACTTCTCGACGCGGCCACACCAGAACGTCTTGGGATCCTCGTCGAGAAAATCGTGAACGTCGGTGACTTTGGAGATGTTGCCCTTGGGATCATCGCGCCGGCCGCGCAGCGACGGATCTGGATCGCCGCCCCAGATCGAGTCGTTGTCCTCGCTGTGGCCACCGCAGGTCGCGCTGTAGCGAATGTCGACGAGGCCGCCGCCGTCACGCAGTAGCACCTGGCCACGCGTCTTCTCGACGGCCTTGGTCGTGCGCGGGTCTTCCTTGCCGGCGCCGCCGTAGACCTGGCACTGCTGCGTCGAGCACAGCAGGAATGGATCGGTAAGATTGCGGCGGCCGATCTTCTGGAGCAGCTCCGTGCGTGCGGCGATCGCCTGGGCCTCGAGCGCGGCGACCGGCGCATCGGGATACATCTCGGCAGGCACGATGCCCGCGAGCAGCTTGTCCTCGCTCACCGCGTTCGCCGCGACGAGCGAGCCATCGTGATCGAGCGTGACGTAGACGGCGCCCCAGTAGCGACGATCCTCGGTGCCGGTCTCGAGCTGGCTGCCGCCGGTGCCGGTCGGCACGTCCGCGACCGTGAGCGTCTCGGTCGACTTCTTCGGCTGGAACCACAATACCGAGGGATTGCGAATCACCGTCGGGCCCGAGCGCGCGACGATC
>JAYVWH010000983.1:0-3576 GCA_043786265.1 Kofleriaceae bacterium
CCGCGGACGAACGGAATGGCGAGCGCGCTTGGTTGGCGAACCCTCACGATCAGCCCAGCCAGTGCCGCGATGGTGAGGACATACGGCAATGCCAGCCACAGCTGCGAGGGAAGGCTCACTCGTGGTTGAGCGAAGGCAAGAATGATGGCGCCGGCCACCAAGACCAAACCGACCACCAGCTCGACATCCAACCCGCGGCGCGGCGCGGCGCTATTGGCACGAAGCCTCGTCCCCCGCACGTGTAGATGAATCAGGTACGCCGTGACGAGGATGGCGATCGCGATCCAGACGCTGCGCGGTACGAACGACTCGGCCTGCAGCCGCAGTTGCAGCGCGTCGGCCGCACCGAAAAGCATTGCGGCCAGCGCCACACCGAGTGGGCGCCAGCCACCGACGATCACGGCGGCGAGGGCCAGAAAGCCACGGCCCGCCGTCATGCCGTTGAGGAACGTCCCGACTAGTCCGACCGAGAGAAAGGCCCCGCCGAGCCCGGCGAGAGCGCCCGCGATCAGCACACCCTGCCAACGCAGCGAACGCACGCTGACACCGACCGTCTCATCCGCTTCGGGAAGTTCGCCAGCGGCGCGGAGCCGCAGGCCCCAGCGGGTCTTGTAGTACGCGATCCACACCACCGGCACAATGACGACCGAGATGTAGACCAGTGGGATCTGACGGAACAACGCGGGACCAACGAGCGGGATCGACCGGAGGCCCGGAACGTCCAAGGGACGCATCCGGTCGATGAAGAGATTGCTGCGGTTGTCGGTGTACTTGTGAAACGCAAAGACCGACACCCCTGCGCCCACGATGTTGAGCGCGACCCCGACCACGATTTGATTGGCTCTTGCCTCAATCGTCGCGATGCCCATGATCGCGGCCATCACGGCGCCACTGACCATGCCCATCAGCACGGCCAGCCAAGTGTTGCCCGATTCGGCGCCGGCCCAGAAACCGACAAACGCGCCGACGAGCATCATTCCCTCAAGTCCGACGTTGATGACGCCACCGGTCTCCGAGAGCAGCTCGCCGAGCGCCACGAACAGCAGCGGGCTCGCAATGAGGAGCGCTGCCTGGAGGAACGCGCTGTCGAAGGGGTGCATGTGCTCGTATCCTTTGTGGGCTGAGACGGCTAGTTCAATTCAAGCTGTGGGGCACGGGGCGCTGGTTCACGGCCGCGGGTTACTCTGCTGGCGGCGCGGGCGTCGAGCCGCCGTGCCAGCAGCCCCGACGCCGCGACCAGAACAACGATCACCCCTTGCGTGATCAGGATGATCTCGGATGGGACGCCGGCTCGTGACTGCATCACCCCGCCTCCCGTGTCGAGCGCGGCGAACACTGCCGCGGCTGCGATACATCCGACTGGTGAGTTGCGCGCGACAAGGGCGACCACGATGCCTGTGAAACCAACGTTACCGCCGAAGCCGCCAGTGATGACCTTGCGCTCACCACCGAGCACCATGCCTGCACCTGCCAACCCCGCCAACGCGCCAGATACCACGAAACTCAGCACCACAGTTCGAAGCGTTTGGACTCCGGCATGCCGAGCGGACTCTGGATTCTCGCCGGTGAGCCGGAGCTTGAACCCAAACGTCGTCCGTTTCAACAGCACGACGACCACGAGCACGGCTACTAAGCCCAAGAAGACCTCGGTCGTGAAGGGGGTGCCATCGACGAGGACAGGCCAACGGTATCCCGACTGCATCGGCGGCGTCTGGAAGGCGGAGCTCTTCGCGTCGTGGATGGGCCCGCGAATCAACCACGCGAGCAGTTGCTGTGCGATGAACGTGAGCATGAGCGTTGAAACGATTTCGTTTACGCCTCGCTTCGCCCAAAGCACCGCGGCGAGCGAGGCGTAGAGGGCACCTACCACGATGCCAGCGACAGTCGCGAGGGCGAGCGCCAGTAACGACGGGAGCGACGGTCCTTCGATCGCGACGTATCCCGCCGCAACCCCGCCAGCGACGAGCTGCCCCTGGAGACCGAGGTTAACCTTCGCTGCACGGAAAGCCACGATCCAACCGAGAGCAACGACGATGAGCGGCGACATGCGGGCCGCCGTCACGGCCATCCGCTTGCGATCACCGACAGCACCGTCGGCGAGCGCCTTCATCGCCTCAACAGGCGAGTGGCCGGTGAAGCCGATGATGGCCAAGGAGATGGCGATGCCAACGATGACTGCGGCCAGCACGAGGACCGCGTTGATGATCGACTCTCTTGGTCGAGCTGACATCACGGTGCCCCGGCGGCTGCTGCGACGAAAGCTCTTTCTTCCGGTTCGATCGCTTCGCCACCCATCAACAAACCGAGGCGGTCGTAGGTGGCGTCTTTGCGGTCAAGGATGGCCAAGAACCGCCCGTTCACCATCACCGCGATGCGATCGGACAGCTGGAGCACCTCTTCCAGCTCCGTGGAAATCATCAGGATCGCGCACCCGCGTTCTTTCTCACGTTCGAGTCGCGAGAGCACGGATTCGGTAGCTCCCACGTCGAGACCACGGGTTGGTTGCGCCGCAACCAGCAGCCGCGGCTGTCGAGACAGCTCGCGAGCCAGCACGAGCTTCTGCTGGTTGCCGCCGGAGAGCTGACGGGCGCGTGTACGGAAGCTCGGCGTGCGAATGTCGTACTCAGCGATCAACCGGTTGCAGAAGTCATCAGCTGCCTTGGCATCGATAAAACCGCGCTTTTGCAGGCGACCCAGCGTCAGCTCCTTCATCATGAGGTTGTCGCGCACCGACAACTCGAGCGCCAAACTCGTGTGATGACGGTCTGCCGGAATAACAGCGCCGCCGCGCCGGTAGAACTCGAGCGGAGAGATCGACGGGACCCACTGCTCACCGAAGCGGAGGCGGCCGCTCGTCGGGTTACGGAGGCCCGTCAGTATCTCGGCAAGCTCGCGCTGGCCGTTGCCATCGACACCCGCCACGCCGACGATCTCGCCGACTCGAAGTTCGAGCGACACGCCGTCCAGCACCGTGCGTCCGTCTGCTTCGACGAGACGCAGGTCCTCCGCCGCCATCACCACAGCGTTATCCAGCTTGGACGCCGTGACCTGCATGTTGAACATGACGTCGCGTCCGGTCGTCATGCGCGCCAGTTGAGCCTTGTCGGTCTCGGCCACCTTGACCGTTCCGGACACCTTGCCCTGGCGCATCACGGTGCATCGATCAGCGATACCCATCAACTCATCGAGCTTGTGCGTGATGAGGATGATCGAGCGACCCTCGCGAGCGAGGTTGCGCAGGATCTTGACCAGGTGTTGCCATTCCAACGGAGTGAGCACAGCTGTGGGCTCGTCGAAGATGAGGATCTCGGCACCCTGGTACAGAAGTTTGATGATCTCGACCCGCTGTCGGCCCCCGACTGAAAGATCGCCCACCATTGCAGCGGGGTCGACCTCGAGGTGATACATCTGCGACATCTCACGCACACGCTCGGAGATCTTGCGCGTGCCGGCGAAGATCCCCCGAGATCCGGTGCCGCTCAACGCGAGGTTCTCGGCAACGGTGAGGGTGTCGGCCAGGGCAAAGTGTTGATACACCATTCCGATGCCGATCGCGCGCGCATCAGCTGGCTTGCG
>JAYVWH010000984.1:0-1825 GCA_043786265.1 Kofleriaceae bacterium
GATGCGCGGGTTCGAGATTTCGGCGGACATGAAGATGCCGCCGTTCTGCGGCGCCATCACGATGTCAGCATCGCTGACGGTCATGCTCGTGATCTTGGCCTGGCCATAGAGGCAGTCGGGCACGCCGTTCGTGGTGCCCGCGTCGACGACCGGATTCATCGGCGCGATGGCCGCGGTCAGGTTGCCGGTCTTGATGTAGCCAGCGGCGCCGCGCGCGATAGCGTCGATCGTCTGCGCGGACAGGGTGGCCGTGATCGCATCGGGGACGTGGCGCGCCAGCGTCGCTTGCGGGCCGGCGACGACCGCGCGGGACTCCTTGCCGACGTTGCCTTGCTTGTCCTTGGCGACTGCGTGGAGCAGATTCGTGCCGGCGGTGACCGGGACCTGCGCGGTGAACTGGTCGCCCACGACCGTCGCGACGACGTCGTTGACCTTCACCTCGGCAACCGCGCCGCTGTCATCGCTCACGGTGCCCGTCACCATCACGGTGTGGACGTCGCCCGCGATCGTGCCGCGTGCGGGGCTCGTGATGTGGACGCGTGGAGCGGTCGGGTCGATCGCCGGCGCGTTCGGATCGTAGGCGTTATCCGCGCAAGCGGTAACGCCGATGGCGATCAGTGCGAGGGCTTTGGTGAGGTTGCGCATGCCGAGGACAGACTCAGCAAGAAAGAGGCCACGCCGGCGTGCCAGCGACCCTGGGCGGGAGCCCCCAGCAGATCCACCCGACCGCTGCTGCGATCGGCCCAGGAAATCCGCGTACTACGCGGGTCCTTCGACGTCACGGAGAGCATGCCCGCGCCCGGCATCGCGAACGTCACGAGGACGACGACCAGCGGCCTCAACCCGCCCGGATCGGTGCCTAACTTCGCGCGAACACTGGTGGGAACGAGCGGTTTACCGTCGAGCGCAAAGGTCAACGCACCCATCGCCTGCTGCGCCATGAGGCTCTTGGCGGTCTCGAGCTGCTGCCCCTTGGGCTGGCTTCCAATGCGCGCGAGCAGCGTGTCGGTTGCCTCGCCACTCGCGGGCCGGTAGCCGACCATCACTGCCAGCTCGCAGGATTCGACCTGGACCACGACCGTGCGCACTGGTGGAAACGAGTGCCCCCAGGCCAGCTGGCATGCCAGGGACATGGCAACTGCAATGGCCACGCAGCGCGTTAATCGACTGCGCGTCGGGGTCGGTCTCACGGTGAGATCTCCGGCAGCGAGTCAAACTGCGCGCGCACGTCGGGGAGCTTGTCGGGCTGGCGAGCTGCCTTTTGCGGCAGCGGCGGTTTGGGCGGGGTCCAGCCGCCGCCATTGTGATCGATCCAGATCGGGTTCGTGATCGCGTATGGCGTCGCGGTGTGGATGCGCTGCGGCTTGAGGGTGCTCGCGAGCGGGAGCGAGGACAGATCGAAGCCCGCCGAGAGCGCTGTGATGATCACGGTCGCATCGAGAGGCGGGAACTCGACCGGCGAGACCACGGGGAACATGTTCTGCGTGCCGGTGACCTCGGCGACAACCCAGCTATCGACCGTTGGCGACACCATAACGGTCGTCGAGAAGCTCGTGCCGTCGGGGATCGGGATCGTCTGCACGACCGCGCTGTTCATGTAGACGACGAGCTTGTCGACCTTCGCCCAGCTTGGTGCGCGCACGGAGATCTCGACCGGAATCTGTGCGCGGGTATCCGAGATCGTCGCGCCGATCCGATCGCTGCCGATCCGCATGTCGATGAACGGAGCGTTCGTGGTGATCGCGCGGTGAGCACGCGTGGCGCTGACGACGTCGCTACGCGAGAAGCCACCCGGGATGTCCTTGCCGTCGCCGACGTAGAGCAG
>JAYVWH010000985.1:0-5400 GCA_043786265.1 Kofleriaceae bacterium
GAGCTAGCGCTACCGATGAGCGCGACGATCGGCGCCCGTTACAAGTTCCTCGATGCTCAGGGCAAGGAGCGCGGCGACCTCGAGCTCGATGCCGAGTGGCAGAACTGGGGCGCCGAGCGCGCCGGCGATTTCCGCGTCGTCATCGACGCGAAGGTCACCCCCGTGACGCTGCCCGACCAGGGCATCAACCTGAAGGAGAACATCGTCCACCACGGCTTGCGCGACACGTTCGGCGTGCGCGCTGGTGGCAGCTGGCGCTTCCCGCAGGGCGCAAACGAGATCATCGCGCGCGGCGGTGTGGGTTACGAGACGGCCGCCGCGAAGAAGAACTGGGAACGCGCGGACCTCGATGGTGCCGCTCGCATGATGATCAGCGCGGGCGCGTCGTACAAGATGTCGCGCGTGCAGATCGATGCCGGGTTCGGCTACGTCCACGAGGGCACGCGCAGCGACAGTCGCAACTGCAACCCGCCTCTAACCACGCCGTTCACGGGCTGCGGTCCCGGTGGTGCGCTGCAGACGGTCCCCAACCGCGAGGGTCCCGACCCCGTCAACCCGCTCGTCGTGACCGACGCCCAGGCGGAGAACCCGGTCAACCAGGGCACCTTCAAGAGTCACTACTTGCTGTTCATGCTGGGTGCGTCAACATGGTTTTAGAGGTGGTGTGGTCATGAGCAAAGCACTCGTTCGCCGTGGTGGTGGAGGTACAGCCGGTGGCGTGGTCGCCGGCGTTGCGAGCGCATTCATTCCGGGCGTCGGCCAGCTCATCAACGGTGAGACCGACAAGGCGATCGGTGTGTTCGTCGTCGCGGCGGTCGCGGGCGCGGGCTTCCTCGCGTCGATCCCGCTGGTCGGAACGATCGCCGGCGCGGTCTACGGCGTGACGTGGCTGTACGGCGTGTGCGACGGCTTCATCCAGGGCCGCAAGCGCTAGCGCTGCCAGCCTGGTAAGGTCGGCGTGCAATGGCCGTCGACGACGAAGCAGTTCAGTTCGATCAATTCAAGGGAACCCAGACGTACATCGCGTCCGAGGAGCTACGGCACGCGGTCAACGTCGCAGTCGCGCTGAAGCGGCCACTGCTCGTGCGCGGTGAGCCGGGCACCGGCAAGACGCTGCTCGCCGAGAACCTATCCGCCGCGCTCGGCCTGCCGCTGCTGCGCTGGCACGTCAAGTCGACGACAAAGGCCAAGGACGGCCTCTATGTCTACGACACCGTCGCGCGTCTGCATGACTCGCGGTTTGGCGGGGACGTCAAAGACATCGCGAAGTACATCAAGCTCGGCCCGCTCGGCGAGGCGCTCGCGTCGCCGCACAAGAACGTGCTGTTGATCGACGAGATCGACAAGGCCGACATCGAGTTCCCCAACGACCTGCTGCTCGAGCTCGACGCGATGCGGTTCCGCATCGACGAGACCGGTCGCGAGATCGTCGCGGCCGATCGTCCGGTCGTCGTGATCACGAGCAACAACGAGAAGGAGCTCCCCGACGCGTTCTTGCGCCGCTGCGTGTTCCACTACATCCAGTTCCCCGATCGCGAGCTGATGACGCAGATCGTCCGCGTGCACCATCCCGACATCAGCGACCGCGTGCTCGACAACGCGCTCGAGATGTTCTTCTCGCTGCGTGCCACACCGCGCCTGCGCAAGAAGCCATCGACGTCGGAGCTGATCGACTGGATCTGCGCACTCAAGAAGTCCGGTGTCGACCTCGCGAAGGTCGGCCATGGCATTCCGTTCCTCGGCACGCTGCTCAAGACCGAGAGTGATGTCGAGCTCGTCAGCAAGCGAGCGAAGGCGTAAGCAGTGCTCGTCGACTTTCTGTTCGAGCTGCGCAGCCGCAAGATTCCGGTCTCGACGCACGAATGGATGGCGCTGATGGAGGCGATGGCGCTGGGCCTCCACGAGTCGTCGCTGGACGGCTTCTATCACCTGTGCCGCACGCTGTGCGTCAAGGACATCGCGTTCTACGACGCGTACGACGAGGCGTTCCTCGCCTACTTCAAGGACATCCACAAGGACGCGCTCGAGCTCACCGAGCAGCTGCGCTCCTGGCTCGATGATCCGAAGGCGCTCGCCGGTCTGACGGAGGAGCAGCGGCAGGCGCTGCGCGAGCTCGACATGGACAAGCTGCGCGAGATGTTCGAGCAGCGTCTCAAGGAACAGAAAGAACGCCACGACAAGGGCAACCGCTGGATCGGCACTGGCGGAACGTCGCCGTTTGGCTCCGGTGGCCAGAACCCCACGGGCATGCGCGTCGGCGGGGGAGGCGGTCGCAGCGCGATGGCGGTCGCCGACGCGCGCATGTTCAAGGAGTACCGGCGCGACATCGTGCTCGATGTCCGCCAGATCGACATGGCACTACGCGGTCTGCGCCGGCTCGGCCGCGAGGGCGCGATCGAGGAGCTCGACCTCGAGGACACGGTCGACAAGACGTGCAAGAACGCCGGCGAGCTCGACATCGTGTTCCGGCCGCCGCGGCGTAACCGTGTCAAGGTCGTCTTGTTGATGGACGTTGGCGGGTCGATGGATCCGCACGCCGAACTGGTCAGCCGCCTGTTCACGGCGGCGTCGCGCTCGGGCCGGTTCGCGAAGTTCCGCAGCTACTACTTCCACAACTGCGTCTACAACTCGGTCTACGAGGACGCGATGTTCAAGAAGGCAGTCCCGGTCGCGGAGCTGCTCGCGAACAGCGACCGCGACGAGAAGCTCGTTGTCGTCGGCGACGCGCTGATGCACCCGGCGGAGCTGCTCGACGCGAGCGGCGCGATGTATCTCTACTCGCAGACCCGCGCGTCGGGCATCGAGTGGTTGCGCCGCCTGTCGCATCACTTCCGCAGCTCGGCGTGGCTCAACCCGGAGCCGGATCGCTTCTGGACTGGTACGACGATCGAGGTCATCGCGAGCGTGTTCGCGATGTGGCCGCTTACCCTCGACGGTCTCGCGCACGCCGTGCGCTACCTCGTGCGGGGTGGAGAGCGTCCGCGCGTCGGTGATCCGTCGAAGTGGCTCAAGGCGATGGCGCGCTAGGTCTACTGGCGAAAGATCGTCGCGCTCGCGAAGTAGTGCGACGGGGCCGGACAGTTCGCGGCGCTCGACGCAGACACGATCATCGACATGCGAAAGCCGTCGCGCTCGCCCTGCACGCCGGCCTTGTTCGCATCGCCGCGGATCGCGAGGCCGGTGTACTTCGCGTCAGCCATCTGACGTCCCACCGACCTTGCGACCTCATCGGCGCCAGCACCGTCCATGCACCACGTCGAGTGAACCTGGCGCTTGTCGCTGGTCTGGCGCAGCGGAAGGATCTCCTTGCCTTCGAGCTTGGGGATGACCTTTGCTGCATCCTCGATCGACAGCGGCTCGCCGGCGGGTTGTGGCGGCGCGGTCGCCTCGGCTGGATGATCGGGCGCGAGAGCAGGGCGCGCCGCTGCATCACCGGGGACGACTGCGGGCGCCGCCGGTGCGGCGGGTGGCAAGGCCTCTGGCGCGGCCTGCTTGTCCTTGCACGCGATCGTGAAGGTGATCGTGAGGATCAGGGACGACGCGCGCACGCGCGGCTCACTTGAGGTCGGTCGGCATCGTGCCGGCGCCCGGGCTCATCGTCGGCTCGGGCGGCTTGGGGGCCGTCGTCGCAGAACCGGTGCCCGTGCCCGTTGGCGGCGTCGCGGTCGAGCCGCTACCCGTCCCGTTGCCGGTCGGTGTTGCGCTGCCACTGCCGGTTCCGGCCGGAGTCGCGCTACCGCTGCCGGTGCCGGTCGTGCCGCCACCCGGAGGCGGACGCACGACCTGCTGCACGACGAGCTTGGCCTCGACCGAGTTTGTCATCGTTCCGCCCTCGTCCTTGAACAAGGTCGCGTCGACGACTTTGTCGACCGGGCGGAAGCCCGAGCGGCGCAGGCTGATGCGAACGCGCGGGCGGGAGGCCTGCGCGGCGGTCAGCGTGATCTCGCTCGGCGACAGCTTGCCGGTGTCGACGTTGTCGACATAGATCGACGCGCCCGGCGGGTTGGTCGTTACGTCGATGACGCGCGGCTTGAGCACGAGCTTCGCGGTCGTGGGCTCGCCACCCTTGACGTCGATCTCCGAGACCGTGAAGCCAGCGGCCGTCACCCGCGCCTTGTAAGGCTTGTCCTTCTCTAGCTTGGCGGTGAGCGGCGACGGGCCCTTGATCTCGGTGCCGACGATCTCGATCGTCGCGCCCTTCGCGGCGGCGGTGATCACGGTGTCGACCGTCGGGCCGGCGTTGCTGCCTGCCATCGTCGCGGCGCTGCCACTGCCGGCGGCGGAGCCGCTGTTGGAGCCCATCGCTACTGCGCTGCCGCTCGCGCTACCGGTCATCGCTGCAGCGCTGCCCGCGCTGCCGCTGCCTGCCGTGGTGACAGCGGAGCCGCTGCCCGGCGTGGTGACGACCTCTTTCGGCGCACCCGGCTCGCGCAGTACGAACCAGTAGACGGCACCGATCGCGGCACCGACGACGAGCAGGATCCCGATGATGATCGGCGCGCTACTTGGACGCGACGGTGCGATCGGCCGCGACGTCTCGTTGGCCATCGCGGCGCGTGGCGCAGCGGACTCTGGCGGGGGCGTTCGTGGCATCGAAGACTGCGACGACTTCGTCGCGCCGAGGCCGAGCTGGGTGCGAGCTTCCGTCTGCGGCGCCGCGGACAACGCGCCGGACGGCTGCGCGGGGCCCATGCCGGGATTCGTCGGCGGGCGGGGGCGTGGAGGCGTGGGATCCGTGCGCGGTGCGACGACGGGCGGGCTCGGCAGTCCCGGCGCGGAGTCGCGATCGGGCATCGAGTACGGCACGTGGCTCTCGGGCGGCGGCGAGGCGAGCGGCGGGTCGGAGATGGTCGAGTCGGCGCGACCGGCGTGGCGGCGGACGGCCAGCTCGTCGGCAGGCATGATCTTCGTGGAGGTCCTCGCGTCCTCGGACAGCTGATCCCCGAGGGCGGCGTTTTCGGCGACGAGCTCGTCGAGCGAGCGGACCTTTGTCGCTTCTTCGAACGCTCTGTCGTCGAACTCGTCCGCGTCCGAGTGGAAAGGCCTCGGCTTGGGCAGCGGCGTCTGTTCGGAATCCGCGCGGCCACCGCGCACGCCAAGTGCCTCCTGCATCGCCATGGGCGCGACGCGCGTCGGCGTGTCCGTGAACATCGCCGCTTTGGCCGAATCGCCAGGCGCGGTCGAAGTCCCCGAGCGGGACGGCGCTTGCTTCGCCTTCTCGGCGAGGATCTTCTCGAGAACCGTCTGGCTGCCATCGGCGAGCCGGTCGAACCGCACGCCCATACCAGGCGCGATCGCGGGACGACTTGGATCGTTCTCGCGCGTCCACACCACGGTTCCTTCGCCCGCGATCAGCGGCGAGGCATCGCGCAGCTGGAACTCGAACTTCATCTGCGTACC
>JAYVWH010000986.1:0-4421 GCA_043786265.1 Kofleriaceae bacterium
CTTGCGGAACTTTGCCCCGAGAGCGGACGTGAGCTGGGGCACGAACGTGCACACGTCGACGTCGACCGGACACACGCTGCTCGTCGTCCACTTCTCGAACATGAAGTCGTCGCCGGGGATCGCCTTGGCCGTGAGCGGGCTCGCGAGCGACACGCTGTACGTGCATTGGCTGTCGCAGACGCCAACACCGGCGATCGAGATCGCGCCCTTGCCTTCGACGGTGACCGAGAGCGTGCCGCGCGCCGGCGCGTCGGCCGGTGCATCGACCCCGGCGTCCGCGACGACAACTTGCCCGCCCGCATCCGGAGGGGAATTGCCGCCACCGCTACCGTTACCGCCGCCACCGCTGCCGCCACCGCCTACGCTCGTGCACTGGATCTCGGCGGACGCCACGCAGAAGCCGGCGCTGCATACCTGATCGCCCGCACAATCATCCGGACCGGCGCACTTCACCGTGCAGTCACGAACGTCGGGAGCGTAACAGGCAGCGCTCAGCGCGACCGGGAACGCCGCGAGGCGCGCTAGAAGCCCCATGACAGCTGCACCTGTGCACCGTGGGTGGTCGGAGCGACCGCGAAGTGTCCGGCGGCCTCGTAGTGCTTGCCGAGTCCGTAGAGGACTGCAGCAGAGATCAGCGCGATGCCGCCCCCGACCCCGAGTGCGGTCGCGATCGTTTCGCTGCGCTGTCCGCGTGCGTCCAGGGACTTGACGTCGTCCCACTTGCCACCGCGATTGTAGGTGTCCTCGACGCTAAGCGAGGCCTCATGGGCGTCGATCGCAAAGAGTGCGGCGCCGATCAGGGCGACGCCGCCGACGACGGCGGTGTAGACGCCCGCGCGTTTGTAGCGGTGGCTGCGGCGCACGACGTCTGTGTCGGTGCGGTCTGTGTCGGTGCGCAAGACGACGTCCGTCCGCCGTGCGGGGGGCTTGGCGTCGATCCGCGGTGGCGTGACCGTGATGCGCAGGCCGCCGTTGCCACACTTCTCGACCGCCGGGAGCTGGTTCTCGGCGATCTGACGCTGCGGTCCGCGCGGATCGGTGTCGAGGAAGCGACGGTACATCCACGCGGACTCGTCGCACTTACCATCGAGCCGATATGCCTGCGCGATGTTGAAGAGCAGGCTCGGGCTCGGCGCGAGCACGTACGCTTCCTTGAACGCAGACACGGCGGCGGCGTAGTCACCGACTTCGTGATGCTTGCGTCCTTTGTCGGCGAGCTCGCGCGCCTTGTTCGGGATGCGCTCGGGGCGCAGCGCGTTGTCAGCGTGTGCGGGCAGCGCCGTCGCGAGGACGGCCGCGAGTGCGAGTGTTTGCGCCCTCACCGGTAGGGATCGATGGTGCCGTCGGGATCGAGCGCGGTCACCAGGCGCGGCTTGGCCTGGAGCTTACGTGCGCGCGTGATGCGCTTGACCGGCTTCTGCGTCGTTGCATCTGCAACGGGCGTTGCCACGAGGAGAGTGTCGCCAGTCGGCAGCGGTGCCGACTCGAGCTGGACCGGCGCTGCGGGCTCGAACGCCACCCGCCCATCGGTGACCTGCGCTGAGGCCATCGCCGGCGTTGCACGAACCGTCGATGCCGCCGCAGACTCGGTGTCGCGGCTGATCATGAACATGACAGCACTGGCCGCGATCGCGAGAGCACCGAGCGCGACGTGCCAGCGCCGTGGCGTCGACTCGGGCCACTCGTCCGCGGGCTCGGTCGGTGCGAGGCCGGCCGCAGGCGCGATGAAGCGATTCGAGCGGCGACCCGACGGGATCACCGTGACCGCGCGTGCCTGGCGTGCGTCGTTGATCCCGCCGTCGTGCTTGCGCTGCTCGAAGTCGGCGCGGATCTGTTCGAGGGCATGCGCGACGGCGAGCATCGACGGGCGCGCATCAGGATCCTTTGCGAGCATCGCGAGGATCAGATTCTCGAGCTTGGCCGGGATGTCGGGCCACAGCTCGCTCGGCGCTGGAGGCGTGCAGCGCAGGTGCATTGCCATGATCTCGGCCGAGGTCTCGGCTTCGAACGGCAGCTGCTCGAGGAATAGCTCGAACGTCATCACTCCGAGCGAGTAGACATCGGTCTGCGGCGTGACGTGAGCACCACGAGCCTGCTCGGGCGAAAGGTACTGCGGGGTGCCAACGAGCTGACCTTCGATCGTGTGACGGGCATCGTTGGAGATCAGCTTTGCGATGCCCCAGTCGAGCAACTTCACGCGCGGCTGGGGCGGGTCCTCGGCATTGTCGATCAGGAACACGTTGTCGAGCTTGAGATCGCGGTGGATGACGCCCGCAGCGTGCGCGGCGATCAGCGCGTCGCAAATCTGGAGCAGGATTCCGATCACCTGGTCGGGGAGGATCTTGCCGTCGTCGGCGCGGACGCTGAGCGGCACGCCCTCGAGGCGCTCCATCACGATGTACGGGCGGCCATCCGCGAGCATACCGGTCTCGAAGATATCGACGATGTTGGGGTGGCCGACCTGGTTGACGACGCGTGCTTCGAGCAGCACGCGCTCCACGCTGGTCGGGCACACCAGGCGGCGATGCATCACTTTGAGGGCCGCTCGCTTGCCGATGCCCTCGTGCGTGACGCCGTACACCGAGCCCATACCGCCGCGACCCAGCTCCCGGTCCACCACCCACGGGCCCGCCTTGACGCCGGGCGCCAGCTCGTCGGGCTCGATTGCCACACTCGCGGCCAGCGCGGCACTAGCGGTGGAGACCATGGTCTGCATTCCGAGCAAGCTTCCGTGCAGCGACCATGCCGTCTGGGAATAACGCGCCCGCTGGACAGTCCGCGCACTCGTACGTGGCCGCGGGGCGCGATGTGACGCGGACGCACGTCTGGGGCTTGACCCCGATGTCCTACACCTCGACCATCGTGGAATGCGCGTGGTCACCCGCGAAGAGCACGAAGCGTCGCTCGCCTCGCTCGCGCGTGACATCGAAAATCCGCGCGAAGGCATACTCGGCCCGCGTTCCGTCGCGTGGCAGCTCGGCGGCGATCTCGCAATCTTCCTCGGCGGCGGTCGCGCAGCGCTGCTTCAGCTCGCACATCCGATGGTCGCGTTCGCGGTCGATCAGCACTCGCATACGCGCGAGGACGTCGTCGGTAGGTTTCAGCGCACGTTCCGCAACGTGTTCGCGATGGTGTTCGGCGATCTCGACGATGCACTAGCGGCCGCTCGGCGAGTGCACAACGTCCACACGCGCATTCGCGGCGAGATCCCCCACACGATCGGGCGGTACCGAGCGGGAACGCACTATCACGCGAACGATGCGCATGCGTTGAGGTGGGTCCACGCGACACTTGTCGACACGACGATCGCCGTGCGCGAGCGCCTCGATGGTGCGCTCCCGACCGGGCTCAAGGACACCTACATCGTCGAGATGAACCGCTTCGCAGCGTTGTTCGGAATTCCGCGCGATCTCCTCGCGCAGTCGTGGACTGCGCACGCTGCATACATGCGCGAGATGCTCGAGTCAGACGAGATCGCCGTCGCGCCGTGCGCACGAGAGATGGCGAAGTTCCTCGTCGGTCGCGGCGCGCTGCATCCACAGCCGCCGCTCGGGAAGATCGCCGAATCGGTGTCGGCATCGCTGCTGCCGCGGGAGCTCGTTGCTGCATTCGCGCTGCGTGGATCACGCGTGTCACGTGCGAGTGCCGAGCTCGCGTTGCGCGCGATCGCACCGGCTTATCGGCGGCTGCCACAGGCGCTGATCGCCATCCCGGCGCGGTCCGAGGCGGTGCGCCGGATCCGGGGGCAGCTGCCCAGTCGGTGGGCCGCCTGGACCGAGCGGCAGCTATCTGGCCTGACGCGCCAGGTTACCGGCACGTAACAGGCTGAAACTGTTGAGCGATCTCCGGTGTCGATTCAGGGGAGAAAACGTCGTGATGTCCGTAACATGGAACAGTGCGCGACTACGAAACGACCAACGTCGAGCTCGAGGGTCCCAACACCGCTGGCACCGCGCCAGCGATCGGTCGCGCGACACAGGTCGACGCGGAGACCGAGCAACACGAAGTCGAGGGCGACGAGCACGCTCCCGATGCGAAGGCTGCCAAGCACGGCAAGCACGGCAAGCACGGCAAGCACGACAAGCACGACGCGCACGACGCGCATCAACCCGGTGAGCACGGCGATCACGGCGACAAGAAGTCCAAGGGCAACGGCAAGGCCGACCACGCGAAGCGCGCCGCAGGATCGCTGTTCGGTGCCGCCGTGCCGTGGGGCAAGGATCACGCGAGCGCGATCAAGTCCGAGATGCTGGCCATCGGTACCGGTGAGCTGACCGCACTTGGCCACGATAAGAAGGCAAAGACCGAGGACAAGGCCGACGACAAGAACGCCAAGCCCGGCGACAAGACCGACGCGAAGGATGGCGACAAGACCGACGCAAAAGCCGACGGCAAGGACGCCAAGGTCGACGGCAAGGACG
>JAYVWH010000987.1:0-4844 GCA_043786265.1 Kofleriaceae bacterium
GCGGTGCATCGCGATCACGCGCGTCGCCGTTGTCAGCGAGCGCGTCAAAGTTCACGCGTCCACAGGCCGCGAGCGCGACGACCAACAACGCCCGCTGCATCTCGCAGAGATTATAGCCGGTGCGCGTTCGGCCACCATCGCGTCGACGAATTAGCTGCTATACCGTCGCCCCATGAGTCGCGATGACGAATCCCGCCGAACAACTGCGAAGCGCGAGAAGCGCGAGGCCGGTGATCGGTCTGCGCGGGTGTCGCGACATCTGATGGAGCTGTCCGACGCGGCATTGTCCAAGCTCGACGTCGACGACGACTTACGCAACGCGATTGTGACGGCGCGCAAGGTCACGCAGGCGATCGCACGCCGTCGGGCAGAGCGGACCTTGGCCGGTTATCTGCGCGGCGTCGACATCGCGGATCTGCAACAGCGCATGGCGAACGTCGAGGCGACCGGTACCGCGGACCCGCGACTGTTCCACGCGGCGGAGCAGTGGCGCGCGCGCTTGATCGAGGAGGGCACCAAGGCCGCCGACGAGCTACCAGGCGGCAATGTCGATCCGCTGCCACTGCTGATCCAGAATGCGCGCCGCGAGCGCGACACCGGCAAGCCGCCCGGCGCGGCCCGCGCGCTGTTCCGTCACGTGATGACGGTGCTCAAGGCGAACGGGTCAAAGTAAGCCGCGCGACGTGCGGCCAGTACAGCGTCGCCTCGGGCGGGGGATCGCAAGTCCCGGCTTTGCCGGGGCGCGCAGCAGCGCAATCGCGCTGCGGAGGTGGATCGAGCACGTCCGAGAAAACATGTGACCGAGCGATCGTGCCACCATGGGGGCGTGAGGTTTGCTGCTGTTTTCCTCGCACTCGCTGCGTGCACCGGCCACGAGCTCGCGACCCAGGAGTCCGAGCTGAGCACCGCCGTACGTCAGGAGCGGTTTGGTCTCATCCGTGACGCCGCCGCGGAGATGGGCCTGTACAACGCCTCGTTGCTCGCCGGCATCGCGATCAGCGAGACGAACCTCGCGCACTGTCAGAGCGAGGCGACCTACGCGTGCCAGGGACCGGCGTCGCCGTCGTGTGGCGGCGGACCGATCATTGCGGGCGCGGCCGATGGTCCATGCAGCCTGATGCAGGGCGGGCTCGGCATGTTCCAGTTCGATGCGGGGACGTACGCGCAGACAGTGTCGAGCTACGGCGACAGCATCCTCACGATCGAGGGCAACACCGCGCAAGCGGTCAACTTCGTCGTCGTGCGCGCGATCATGGACATCACGCAGGCGAAGGACTGGCTGACCGCGGTCGACTGGATGAACCAGGTCCCGATGAATGTCGCCGCCGCGAAGATGACCGAGTGGGCGGACTTCATCGTGTGCCGCTACAACGGCTGCTGCTCGACGAGCTCGACGTGCACGACCCGGCGCGCGGGCTATCGCGACAACGCGATCGACGCGTTCACCGAGATGGGCGCGGACTTCTGGACCACCGCGAATCGCTGCACCGCGCTCCCCGCCGACGGCGTGATCGATCAGCGCAGCAACTGCTACATCGCCGGCGGCGACCCGCGCTACTGGCGACGCGTTGATGCGGGGTTCGGCGACACGAGCGAGTGGACGGGCACGACCGCGTCGGCGGGACCGGCGAACTTCGGCCGCTGGATAGTCAAGGCGGGGCGCGCGACCCGTTATCACGTCGACGTGATGCTTGATGGCGGTACGAACGGCACCGCCACGACTGCGAAGTACACGATCGCGCACGCCGGTGCGACCGAGACCGTGACCGTCGATCAGACGTCGGCGAGCGGCTTCGTGACGATCGGCGAGTTCGACTTCGCTGGGACCGGCGACGAGTACGTCGAGCTCGGCGACAACACCGGCGAAGCCGGAACACTGGATCGCCAGGTCATGTTCGATGCCGTGCGCGTGCTGCCGCTCGACGGCGACACCGGCGACGGTGGTGGCTGCTGTCAGTCCACCGGCGACAGCCGCGGCAATCTGCTGATCTTCGCGCTCGGCGCGCTCGTGCTCAGGGTAAAGCGAGTGCGCCGACGAGCTCGCGCGTGATCGCGGTCGTCGCGTCGTCGAACGTGCAAAGGATGACGTAGGCGGGCAGAGGGCCCGCGTGCGCTGCGATCGTCGACACGGCGATCTGCTGCGCGTCGCGGATCGGATAGCCGTAGATGCCGGTCGAGATCGCGGGGAACGCGATCGTGGCGACGCCCAGCTCGCGCGCGAGCTCGAGGCTCGTGCGATAGCAGCTCGCAAGCTTCTCGGGCTCGTCGCCCTTGCCGCCGCGCCACACCGGACCGACGGTGTGGATCACGTACTTCGCCTTGAGCCGACCGGCGCCGGTGACCTTGGCATCGCCGGTCTTGCAGCCTCCCTCGCGGTTGCGGATCTGGATGCACTGCTCGAGCAGGTCGGGACCGGCCGCCCGATGGATCGCTCCGTCGACGCCGCCGCCACCGAGCAGCGACGAGTTCGCCGCATTGACGATCGCGTCGACCTCGAGCTTGGTGATGTCGCCTTGCTGGACTTCGATGCGCGGCATGACACTCAGTAGGCGAGGATCGCCGAGACGACCTCGCGCGTGACCTCGGTAGTCTCATCATCGAACGTGCACAGGATGACGCGCTCGGGATACGTCGCGGTGTGCGCTGCGATCGTCTTGACCGCGAGCTCCTGCGCTTCGCGCAGTGGGTAGCCGTAGACGCCGGTCGAGATCGCGGGGAACGCGACGCTGCGCGCCTTGAGCTCGCTCGCGATCTGGAGCGACTTGCGATAGCAGCTCGCGAGCAGCGCGGCCTCGTTCTGCCTGCCGTCCTCGTAAATGGGGCCGACCGTGTGAATGATGTGCTTGGCCTTGAGGCGATAGCCCTTGGTCACTTTCGCGTTGCCGGTGTGGCAGCCATCGAGCTTCACGCATTCGAAGTACAGATCGGGGCCGGCCGCACGATGGATGGCGCCGTCGACGCCACCGCCACCGAGGAGCGACTCGTTCGCCGCATTGACGATCGCGTCGACGGTGAGCCTCGTGATGTCGCCCTGGATCACCTCGATGCGCGGCATATATAAGTGCGACGATGTCAGATCGCCAAGCGACGATCGACATGTGACACCGCAAATTCTCGATGTCCTCCTCGCCCTCGTCGCTGCTCTGATGGCCCTCGTGCTCAGCCGCTGGTTGCGCGAGTGGCGCGGGTCCTGGCGAGCGCGGCGTCGCGCTGCTCGCGCAGGCGTCGGTGAGGACGCGGCGGTCGACTTGCTAGAAGCGGCAGGCTTCGCCGTGATCGAGCGACAAGCGCGCGTGGTGTGGGCGCCGCTCGTCGACGGGGAGCCGCGGCATTGTGAGCTGCGCGCGGACTACCTCGTCCAGTGCGGTGACGAGCTGCTCGTCGCGGAGGTGAAGACGGGCGATGAAGCGCCGAATATCGACACGGCGGCCACGCGGCGCCAGCTGCTCGAGTATCACGTCGCGTTCGGCGTGGACGGTGTGCTGCTGGTGTCGCCTGAGCGCGGCCTGATCCAGCGCGTCCGATTTCCTACACTCATCCGCGCCTACACGTGAATGAAAAGTTGCCTCTGGTAGGGCGCGGACCGAACCTGGCCTCAGCCCATGAGTTATCTGCACTGCCCGACGTGCAAGCGCGCCTTCAACATGGCGACGTCCGCGAGCTGTCCAAACTGCCCGGTCGCCGCTCAGGTCGTCGATCCAGCCGAGGACATCGTCGCTGCCACCGAGCAGCTCGCACGAGCGATGGCACGTGCGACCCCGAACGAGCGCGCCGATGCGATGGGCCGCATGGATCGGCTCGCACTGCCGGCTCCAGGCGCAAAGCCGACGACATTCCACGGCGCCATGATCCGTTCGATCCGCGAATCGCTGGATCCGCCGCCCGCACCCGCACGTAAGCAGCCGCTACTCACCAAGCTCGCGAACCGGATGCTCGCGGAGCTCACGCCACGTCTCGCACGCTACGCGCCGCACGCGCGTGAGCTCGGTCATGGCCTGCGCGCCCGTATGCGCACGCTCACCGCCTGATTACCGGGAGCGCCACATGTTCATCTTCTTCTTCATCTTCGGCTTCGTCTTCGCGTTCGGCTTGGCCTTCGCCTTTGCCCTCGACGCGATCTTTGCGTTCGTGTTCGCGCTCGAGCTCCCGCGCGACTTCATCGACGACATATCGCCGCGGCCTGTACTGGCGAATGCGTAGCGTTACTCGGCCATCGATTTGATCAGCGCTTCGAGCTTTGCGCCGGTCGCTGCGATGTCGAGCTTGATGTCCTGACCGTCGGCCACGAGGTCCGCCTTGTCGACCTGCTCGGTGGCACCCTTGAGTTGCGCGCGCAGGGCATCGGCGGTCTTGGTGGCGACCTCGGGCGAATCCACGCGAGCGCGCACCTGGGCGCTGACACCCTCCTTCGTCGAGATGGAGCCGTAGAGGGCCTTTGGCTTGGTGCCCAGGACCTCCGCGACTTCCTTCTCCATGGTCGCGCCGCGGAAGAAGCCCCATCCGGTCTGCGTCGTGTCGATCTTGCCGTGCATATCCATGAACGCCGACGAGCTCGCCAGAGAGCCAGTGCCAGCGATCGCGGTCTTGAAGCGATCGTTATTCATCGAGTGGCCGATCATGAAGAGTGCGCGATCGCCAATGAACGTCACCCCCATGCCGTAGCCGTCCGAATCGAGCGCGATCAGCGTGTCGCCATCGCGCTTCACCACGACTCGCTCCTTCTCGGCCTCGGCCTTGAACTTCGCCGGGCAGTCCATGAGCTTGGTCTTGTCGAGCCCCGTGACAACGATGCCACCATCAGGCACTTCCGCATCGAGGCCTTTGATACCGAGAGTGACGTGCTT
>JAYVWH010000988.1:0-4323 GCA_043786265.1 Kofleriaceae bacterium
CAGAACACCATCGTCATCCAGCAGCCGTAGACGCCCGACCCCTTCTTCACGTGGTCGAGGTTCGCGTACGGGACGAAAGCGACCTGCGCACCGTCGGCCATCGCCTTGATGTACGACGACTTCTTCAGCGACTCGACGAGCTTGTCCTCGCGCGCGAGCGCAGTCCGCAGCATGTCGCGCGTATCGACGGCACGCTGTGTCTCGAGCCGCGACGCTTCGTACTCCTGCTTGATCTTCAGCACGTCGTAGCTGAGCGAACCGTCCGCGGCCTTGGTGCCGTCGAGGAGCGCCGCGAGCGCGCGCGTCTGCTGGTCGAGGTCCGCGGCGCGCGTCTCGTACTCGGCCTGGCGTTCTGCGAGCGACAGGTTCGAGCTCGAGATCTGAGCGATTTGGAACTTGCCGTTGATCATCGCATCGCGATCGATCAGGCCGGCACGCCACTCCTCGGCCATCCGCTTCTGCGACACGGTCGCGTAGGCGCTGTTGGACCGCTTGATCTGCGAGCGTGTTGACGCGGCGACAGCAGCAAGCTCGTGCATTCGTGCGAGCGCCGCCTTGCGCCCCTCGAGGTCACTCCTGATCGCGTTTGCGAACTCGTCCTGAAACGCTGCCTGGACCGTGATCGCGCGCTCGGCCTGGTCGAGCTCGGCAGCCGTACGATCGCGGGTTGTCTGGCGCTCGGACAGCTGTGCCTGCAGCGACACGATCTTTTCGTCCGTCGGCGACAGCGCCATCGGCACGACCCACGAGCTACTCAGATAGAAGAACGCAGTCGTCACGAGGTAGCCCACGAGGACCACCACGATGATCGACAGGATGATGAAACCGAGCAGCCGGTACGCGGTAACCAGGTGACCCGACAGCTTCTTGTGATCGAGCTTGGGCGCACCGAGGCCGAGCTTGTCGAACACGGCCCACTTTGCAGGCGTAGCCGTGAGCGCAGTGTTGCTGTTCGTCGGCGCGCGCGGCGTCGGCTGCACGGCCGCGAGCTGACCCGGCGTGACCATCGCGACGACCGCCATCGCAGCAGGCACGGCCTTGACCTGCGGTCCCAGCGTCGCGGGTGCGTGACTTACGATGGGCGGTGCCGGCGTAGCGTTGGGCATGCGCGCGGGCAGGGCGGGGGCCGCAGCTAGTGCGGTCGAACCGAACGTCGGGTACGGCTGCGCTTGTGGTGCGTAATTGGCCCCTGCGGAGCCCCACGTGGGTGCTCCCACCGAGCCCGCGCCCGACGTCTGCGGTCCCCAGCTACCGGCTGGGGAAGGCGCACCGTACGGCCCACCAGCATTCGTTGAGGTCGACGGAATCGAGGGCCCGAACGTCGCCGGCATCGCCGAGATCGCCCGGGGCTTCGCAAACGGAATGACATTACTGGTTGGCGCTGGCAGCGCACTGGCCGGTCCTGACATCGCCGTAGCCCGTGCTGACAGCGCGGACCGCGCGGCACTCGCCGAGCGAGAACCTGTGGGCGCGGGCGGCTGCGGCGTCTCCATCTGCTTCATGCGAACGGGCACTGGCGCGATGCGCGTGTCGACGGAAGTCGCGTCTCCGACCTCGTGCGATCGCGGCATCCGGGGAATCGGCGTCTCGATCGGTCGCGACTTTCGATACGTCATTCAGCGGCTAACGTCGTGCAAGACAATCGCCAGCGCGCACGTCGCCTATGCACGTGAAGCAGTACGGGTGTGCACGTTTCACACTGGGAACCAGTCCCAACGATCGGGGTGCGCCCTCATCCCCAAGGTCGCCTCGTGCAGCGCGCAACTCATAGCAATGCGCTGCACGAGTTGTGCATCACGCGCGGCACCGCACTTGCTCATGTCAGCTGCGCGCGCCCGTGAATCTCCCCGTCTTCCTCTTCATCTTCATCGTGTTCCTGAACCGCTACGTGTTCGGGCTCTACCTCACGCTCGTGCGCGGCCGAAAGCTCGACGAGACGATCGATGGCTACGAGCCCACGATCACGGTCGTCGTTCCGCTCTTCAATGAGGGCCGCTCCATCTACGAGACGATCGTCAGCCTCGTGAAGCTCGACTATCCGGCGCACAAGCTCGAGATCACGATCGTCGACGACTGCTCCACCGACGACAGCTACGAGTGGGCCATGAAGGGCGCCGCCGAGTTCTCGAATGTTCGCGTGCTGCGCAACCCGACCAACATGGGCAAGCGCAAGGGCATCAACGCCGCGGTCCGCGCATCGACCGCCGAGGTCATCGTCTCGGTTGACTCCGACGTGATCGTCTATCCCACGGCCCTGCGCGAGCTGGTCGCGCGGTTCACTTCGCCGCAGGTCGCCGCGGTCGGTGGACGCATCCACGTCTCGAACCCCAACGAGAACTGGCTGACTCGGCTGCAGACCATCAAGTACTACTTCGGCCAGGAGCACCTGAAGAACCTCGAGCGCGGCCTCGATCAGGTGATGTGCCTGTCGGGCTGCCTCACCGCGTATCGCCGGCACGTGCTGATCGAGCTCGAGCCGATCCTCGAGGACCGCAACATCCTCGGCATCCCGATCAAGTACGGCGAGGACCGCTTCCTCACGCACCAGATCGTCCGCCGTGGCTACAAGACGCGCATGACGATGAAGGCGATGTGCTTCACGAAGGCGGCGACCACGATGAGCGCCTACTTCAACCAGCAGCTGCGCTGGAAGCGTTCGAACATCGTCGACTTCATCGTCGGCGTCGCCCACGCGTGGAAGCTGCACCCGCTGCTGTGCCTGCAGTACCTGTCGATGTTCATGCTGCTGCTGGTCTACCCGTTCGTGATCGTGTCGAACGTGCAGAAGGGTGCGTTCATCGACCTCGTCGCGTTTCACCTGCTGATCATCGGCGGCTTCTCGCTCGTCTATTATTTCGCGCCGAGCGTGCGTGCGCTGCCGCCCTGGTTGCGCGTGCATCCGATCGCCTTTCTCCCGATGGCCGTGCTCATGCCGGTCGCGTATCTGCTGCTCACCCCGCTCGGCCTGTTCACCCTCGATAGCTCCAGCTGGCAGACCCGTGGTCACCAGGGAGCCGCCGCCCCTCAACCAGGAGTCGTTCGATGATCGTCGCCGCCCATCAGCCGCATTACATGCCGTGGCTCGGTTACCTCGACAAGCTGGCGAAGGCGGACCTGTTCGTCGTGATGGACGACCTCCAGTACGAGCCGCAGAACTTCCAGAACCGCCAGCGCCTCAAGCTCGCCAGCGGCGCGCAGTGGATGACGGTCCCGCTCGAGCGCGGCACGCAGGCCGATCGGATTTGCGACAAGAAGATCGAGAACGGTGGCAGCCAGCGCCAGCACTGGCAGCGCCGCACGTGGCTCACGCTCGAGAACAACTACCGCCGCGCTCCGTACTGGGATCGTTACGCGGACGAACTACGCGCCGTCTACGCGCAGACCTGGGTGTCGCTCCTCGAGCTCGACATGAAGATGCTCGGCCTCGCGCGTCGCTGGCTGTCGATCGACACGCCGGTGATTCGCGCCTCGAAGCTTGGCCTCACCGGGCAGAAGACGGATCGCATCATCGACATGTGCAAGAAGACCGACGCGCGCTGCTACATCTCCGGTGGCGGCGGCTCGACCGAGTATCTCGATGTCGAGCGCATGGGACGCGCCGGGATTGGCCTCGTGTGGCAGCACTTCCAGCACCCGCGCCACCTGCAGCGCTATCCCGAGAACGGTTTCGTCTCGCACCTGGGCTTTCTCGATCTCGTCCTCAACTGCGGCCCCGCAAGTCGCGACGTCTTGTTCGAGCGCACGCATCCCACCGCGCTCAGGAGGGCCGCATGAACCGCATCCTCGAAGAGAAAGGTGGCCGCGTGCTGCTATTCGGCGCGCATCCCGATGACATCGAGGTCGGTGCGGGCGGGCTCGCCGCCCGGCTGTCCGATCAAGGCGCCGACGTCACGATGGCCGTCGTCTCGATCCCGAACCACACCGACCAGCGCCGCGCCGAAGCCCACGCCGCCGCCGAGGTCATCGATGCCAACCTGTTCGTCATCTACGACGAGAAGCCGTGCCGCGTCGAGGACATCGCGATGCACGAGCTGGTGCGACGGTTCGACCAGATCATCGGCGACGTGCGTCCGGATCTCGTCATCACGCACTCGGCCAACGACCTCCACTGGGATCACGGCCTCGTCAACCGCGCGACGGTGTCGGCGCTGCGTCGTACGCCGTGCGACCTGCTCGCATACATGTCGAGCCCCGAGATGAACGCGCAGGCGCGCTCGATGGGAAACTGCTTTGCCGACATCTCCGGCTACGTGGATGCCAAGGTCAACGCGATCGCGTGTCACAAGTCGCAGCTGACCAGGCTCGATCTCGACAGCTCGCGCG